>CBDUYZ010000410.1:0-2342 GCA_965371575.1 uncultured bacterium | reverse complement strand
AGGGCCGGTTCAAGCCCCTGTTCAAGCCCGGCAACGAGCACAGCCTGCCGGCCAGCCAGAAGTAGATTGCCGAGGCGTGGGAGCAGCTGCTCAAACTGGAGGCGAAGGACGCCTAGTAATTGGTTTCCTGTCGCAAAGACAAGGGCCCGTCTCCGGTTGGAGGCGGGCCTTTCCTGGTCCCGAAGCAGGGGTGGTGAACCAGCGGTTCATCAACATGAGGTATTCCGCGCCGCCACCGCGGTCGGTCCGGCAGGTAAATCCCTCGGGGCTGGGAAAATGTAAGGGCTCGTCCGGGACGGTCAATTTGTCAGCGGTCGAGCAATTCCCTATTATCAGGACAAGCTCACAGAATCCACAACAGTGAACGACAAGGACGTGGTTCCTCTTCGCAGTCGGCGTCAAGGCCGCTCCATATCAGATGGGCTAAGTGATCCGGATTAGTTCGCCCGTTCCCTGACCTGTGGAGATCCCGTCATGAAAACATTCCTCGCTCTTGTGGCGCTCCTTGCGGTGGCGGTCCTGACCGCCGGACCTGCTGTGGCTCTCGACGACAATCGCTTCGGCCTTTACTACGACCAGGCCGCCACCATCGACGAAATCGATATCGCCGCTAATTCCCAACAGGTTCTCTACCTGGTGCTGATGAATCCCGTCAGCGATTTCGGCGACGTCCAGCTGGTCGGAGGCTTTGAATGCGCCATCGTGCCGGCCACGGGGGACTTCCTGCTCGGGGTGACATTCCCTCTCGACGCGCTCAATCTCAATGACAGCATCGACAACCTGGTGGTCGCCTACGTCCAGGGTTTGCCGGTCGGGTCGGACAGCGGCACGACCTTGGCAACCGTCAGCGTGCTGACCTTGGGCAACAACCCCGAGGGTTACCACCTTCAGCCACCCAGCCCGGCCAGCCATCCCGACAAAATATCGTACCTGGATCTCGGTGGGTCCCAGGCGCTCATTGTCGATGCCCTGCCGGTTTCCGGCAGCCACGACCGCCCGGTGTTCACCTTCGGGGACTACACGGTCGATGAGAACAGGAAATGGGGGGACGTCAAATCGCTCTACCGTTAACCCGGGTAATTGAATCGCGAAGCGTTTCAATTACCACCTGGCAGAGGGAGCAGTTCACCGGATCGCTCTCAACACCACGAATTTCCGGTCAGAGTTCAGGACCTCGCAGTTACCGAAAAGTTTTTTGAGCTTCACATGATAGCCCAGGCTCCGGTTGCCGACGATCCTCAATTCGCCTCCGCTGGCGAGCGCCTGCCTGGCCTGGGTGAACATGCGCCAGGCGAGATGATCCCCCACGGTCTGCGCCTGATGAAAGGGCGGGTTGCACACCACCGCGGCCAGACTTTCCGGTTCCGCTTCCGCCAGACCATCACCAACTTCGAAGCGGATATCCCGCTCCATCAATCCGGCCCGCTTGCGATTTTCACGGGCGCTGGCCACCGCCTGGTATGATTCGTCCACGCCAAGAATCGAGGCCTGGGGACACTGCCGGGCCAGGGCCAGTGCCAGGACGCCGTTGCCGCAGCCCAGATCAGCGATCCGCCAGGGCTGTTCGGTTCGCGGCAGATGAGCCGCCAGGAGCCGGGTTCCCGGGTCCAGACCATGGCGGGCAAAGACTCCGGGCCGGCTGGTCAGGGTCAGATCGAAACCGGGGAGATCGTAGGCGGTAATCTCTGGCCGGCAGGGGTGGCCGCGGTTGATATCAAATTCCACGAAAGCCAGTCTGGCCTTCTTCCAGCCCCGGCCGGTCCGGGTGGGGCCGATGATGTCCTCCAGCAGGCGATACGCCCGGGCCGGTGTGTGCTTGATCATGCTTCCGGCCACGATCCGAGTTTCGCGCACGATGACAGACCGGAGTCTCGTGAGCATAACTCTAAAAAAATCAAGCGATTTCGGAACTTTAATGACAACGAGCTTGAACGTTCCGATGGGCGCTTCGCTCCCTGGCGCGAAAGTGATTCCCGCCTCCGTCAAGCCATTGGCGGCCAGGTTCTCCGCCAGGGCCCGGCGGGCGAGGAATGAATCGTTCCACCAGGTCAGGGGCCTGTCAGGCAGCGCGACGGCCAGTGCACCGAAGGCGTCATTGAGTACCAGGATGGGCTCGTCGGGCTCCGTACCCCCGCTCGCGGCGAGATGGCGCAGGATGTATTCGTCCGCCGCATCCCAGGCCCGCAGGGATTCGTCACGGCCTGGAGGGAAGCGGCGCAATGGAATGGAGCGGTCGTTCAGGATCAAGAGATCGGACATGGGGGGCTTCCTGTTCGGGCGTAAACCGCTAGCAGGCTGTTGAAAAACTGGGCTCGGCCGCGCTGGCTGGCACTTGCGAGCAG
>CBDUYZ010000409.1:0-2343 GCA_965371575.1 uncultured bacterium | reverse complement strand
CGGATCAGCGGGGCCCCGGGACGAATCGGTCATCAGGCAAGCGGATCCGGGGTCGGATCGCCGCCCGAATCACCATCTTCGGTAGTTTCATCCGGCAGTTCCTTGAATTCCGGCGGACCGCCGAACTTCTCGGCAAGTCCCTGGATCACCAGGAAATAAACCGGAGTCAGCAGGGTCATGCCGATGGTGCCGACCAGCATGCCGCCAAACACGGCCATGCCCAGTGAAACCCGGCTCGCCGCGCCGGCGCCGGAGGCGATGACCAGGGGAATCACACCCAGGATGAAGGAGAAGGCCGTCATCAAAATGGCGCGGAAACGCAGGACCGCGGCCTTGAGGGAAGCGTCGTAAAGTTCGAGCCCGCCTTCCCGGTTCACCTTGGCGAACTCGACGATCAGGATGGCCGTCTTGGCCACCAGGCCGATGAGCAGCACCAACCCCACCTGGGTGTAGACGTTGTTGTCCAGCCCGCGGAACTTGGTGAACCACATGGCCCCCATGATCGCCACCGGAACCCCCAGAAGCACCGCCAGGGGGATCATCCAGCTTTCGTACTGGGCCACAAGGAACAGGTAGACGAACAAAAAGGCCAAACCGAAGATGAACGGGGCCAGGTTGCCGGCCGCCAGCTGCTGATAGGTGACGCCGGACCACTGGAAACCCATGGTGGGCGGCAAAATCTCGCTGGCCAGGCGCTCCATCTCGGCGATCTGGTCACCGCTGGACACCCCGGGCATGCCCATCCCGGTCAATCCCGCCTTGGGATACATGTTGAACCGGCCAATAAACAGTGGACCAACGGTATCCCGAACCGCGGCGAAGGACCCGATGGGAATCATGTTGCCGAATTCGTTGCGGACCTCGATACGCTCGATGTCCGCGGCCAGGGAACGGTACTTCTCGTCCGCCTGGGCCATCACCTTCCAGGTCCGGCCGAACAGGTTGAAGTCGTTCACGTAGGACGATCCCAGATAGGTCGAAAGCGTGTTGAACACCTCGTTCATACTCAGGTTATAGGACTGGGCCTTGACCCGGTCGATGTTCAGATAGAGCATCGGCACGGTGGCCCGCAGGTTCTGGTTCATGCGCGTCAGTTTGGGACTCGCGTTGGCGGCCGCCACCATGTCCAGGGCGGACCGCTGCAGGTTCATGATGCCCGCCCCCCCGCGATCCTGAAGCTCGAAAGCGAATCCACCCGCGTTGCCCAGGCCCATGATCGGCGGCGGCAGGAAACCGAAGACGATGGCTTCCTGGATGCCGAAGAACTGCTTCTGCAGCCTTTCCATGATCTTGAAGATGTGCAGATCGGGGTCGCCGCGGTCGCTCCAGTTATCCATGGTCACGATGTACATGGCCGCGTTGGGCGACTGGACCCCATCCAGCAGGGAGTACCCGCCCACGGTCAGGAACTTGGCGACACCTTCGGTATTATTGAGGATCGCGTTGATCTTGTCGGTGACCTCGATGGTCCGGTCAAGGGAAGAGCCGTCCGGCAGCTGGGCGTTGATGAAAAAATATCCCTGGTCCTCGTCGGGCAGGAAGCCCATGGGCACCTGTTTGATACCGACCGCGGCCAGGACCATCAATCCGGCAAACAGCACCATGGACATCCCGGATTTGCGCAGCAGGCCACCCACGACACCCTTGTAGCTGTTGGTGCTCTTCTCGAAGAATTCGTCGAATTTTCGGAAAAAGATCCACTTCTGTTTGTTCGGATCGGCGGGCCTGAGCAGCAGCCGGCAAAGGGCGGGGCTGAGGGTCAGGGCGTTGATCGAGGAAAACACCGTGGCAATGGAGATGGTGATGGCGAACTGGCGGTACAGAAGTCCCGTCAGGCCGGGCATCATCAGCGTCGGTACGAACACCGCCAGCAGCACGGCGGTCGAAGCGATCACCGGGCCGGTGACTTCACCCATGCCCTCGGTGATGGCGCGCCGTGAGTCCCAGCCCTTCTCCGTCATCAGGCGCACCGTGTTTTCGGTGACAAGGATGGCATCGTCCACCACGATGCCGATCACCAGGATGATTCCGAAAAGTGTCAGGTTGTTGATCGACATGCCCAGGCCCAGCAGCACGGCGAAGGTGCCGATCAGCGAAACCGGGATGGTGATGGCCGGGATCAGGGTCGCCCGCCAATCCTGTAGGAATATCCACACCACCAGGATCACCAGGAAGATGGCAATGATCAGGGTTTCGATCACCTCGTCGATCGACGCGGTGATGTATTCGGTGGCATCGTAGAGAATTTCATATTCCAGATCGGGGGGAAAACTCTCGGCCAGTTCATTCATGATGTCGGCCACGCCCTGGGCCACACCCAGGGCGTTGGAACCCGGCAACTGA
>CBDUYZ010000408.1:0-2364 GCA_965371575.1 uncultured bacterium | reverse complement strand
CCGTATGCCCGGTGGTGTGGGAGGGTGAGGTCGCGAGGCCTCACCCTACCCGATGACACAACCGGAGAAACAATCCACCTGGATCCCCGACAAGGAGAAAAGCCATGGGAAGCCCACAGGAAAATATCCGCCACGACAACAACGAAAAACTGGTCAGTCAACCCGACGAAAACGGTTTTTTCGGTCCCTACGGGGGCCGTTTCGTCCCGGAACCCCTCGTTGCCCCCCTCGAGGAGTTGACGGAGGCTTTCCTGCGCCACCGGGACGATGAAATCTTCAGGGAGGAGTTGGCCCGGGAGTATCTGCACTACTGCGGACGGCCGACTCCGCTGTATCACGCCGAGCGGTTGAGTGAACATCTCGGTGTGACCGTGCTGCTCAAGCGCGAGGATCTGAACCATCTGGGGGCCCACAAACTCAACAACTGCCTCGGCCAGGCACTCTTGGCCCGCCGCATGGGCAAGAAGAAGCTCATCGCCGAAACAGGCGCCGGTCAGCACGGGGTGGCCACCGCCGCGGTGGCGGCCCGCCTCGGCCTGGCGTGCGACATCTACATGGGCGAGGAGGACATGCGCCGGCAGCATCCCAACGTCACGCGCATCGAGTTGATGGGCGCCCGGGTCGTGCCGGTCACCAGTGGTGACAAGACCCTTACCGCGGCGGTGGACGAGGCCATCGGGGCGTGGGTCGCCGAGGTGGACGAGGCCTACTATCTACTGGGCTCTGCCGTCGGGCCCCATCCCTATCCGCTGATGGTCCGGCACTTCCAGTCCGTCATCGGCACCGAAGCGCGCCGTCAGGTCCTGGAACAGTTCGGCCGTCTGCCTGATCTGCTGACTGCCTGTGCCGGAGGAGGCAGCAACGCCATCGGGCTGTTCCACCCCTTCCTGGCGGACGCGGGTGTGAAGATGGTGGGCGTGGAAGCGGCCGGCTCCGGGGTGACCAGCGACCGTCATGCCGCCACGATGTCCACCGGAACGCCCCAGGTCATCCACGGCATGAACACCTACTGCATCGAAGAGGGATCGGTCACCGCCGAGGGCAACCATTGCATCGCCGCAGGATTGGATTATCCGGGCATCGGGCCGGAACACAGCTATCTCAAGGATTCCGGAAGGGTCCGGTACGAGGCGGCCGACGACCGGGAGGTGATGGCCGCTTTCGCGAACCTCTGCCGGCTCGAAGGGATCATTCCGGCGCTGGAGAGCTCCCACGCCCTGGCCTATCTGGAACGGTTGAAGGGCGGGTTTCCCGAGGACTACCTGGTCATCGTGAATCTGTCCGGAAGGGGCGACAAGGACATGGATGAATTCATCACCAGGCGGAATGAAGTCGATCGCGGCGAAGCCAATGGCGGTGCGGTTGACGAGGATGGACCCAGGTCCAGTCTCTTCTGTTGAGGGGAGGGTCACTTCCGGTCCAGGAAAAGGGGTTCACCATCATTGATCCCCCCATGGATGATTCCATCCTTGACCGTCGCGCCGCTTACAGCCTCGTTCCTCAACGTCAAGGACTACGCTTTGGTGGCTGACCAGATCTTGGTCATGGCACGACCTCGAATGTCATATGGACGAAAACTTCTATTTTCTCCGCATCAAGTACAGGGTCCGTTCACTGCCCTGGATGCCGGTCTGGTCGACGATCTCGAAGCGACCTGAAAAAGCTTGCTCGAACCCGGCTTGATTATAGGTGGGAAAGACATCTTCCCGGGTGGCCAGCAGGCGCTGGACCTGGGAATCGGTCTTCGGCACGAACTCGATGATGAGATGCCTGCCGGCCCGCGCAAAAAATTCCGCCAACCTGTCCAGGGGCACGTTGTTGCTGATGGCCAGATGGTGGACCAGGGCCAGGGCGATCACCGTGTCGGCGGGTCCGCGGTCCAGGAAAGAGTCCCTTTCCCGGTGGCCCCAGCCGAGGGCGGGGCTGGGGTTGGTCAGATCCATCACCAGGGGCAGCATGTGGGGTCGGCCGCCCTTGCGACAGGCCCGCCAGTTCTGCTCCACCGCACTCGGGTCGATGTCCGCCGCCAGGGTGAACAATCCCCGCTCGCTGGCCACCTGGCTGAAATAACCGTTGTTGGCCCCGACATCCCAGACGGTCCGGCTATCGGTCCTGTCCAGCATTTTTCCGACGAGGTCTTTCTTGGTCTGGAGAGAAGAATCCGAGTAGTTGGTATCGTCGTAGTACTCGCCCCACTCGGTGCCGCCCGGGCGCCAGTTCAACCTGGAGACGGCGCCTTTCAGGCTGTCGAGAATCCCCAGGAGGGCATTCCTTGTGACCCGGGTCGTTTTGCCGGCTGACCGGCTGGTCTCGTGTTTTTTCTGACTGAGGGCTGGGGCGTGGATCTGCATCAACAGGCCCGGC
>CBDUYZ010000407.1:0-2388 GCA_965371575.1 uncultured bacterium | reverse complement strand
TCGGCTGGGACTCGGCCTGGTGGGTCTTCAACTTCGTGTCCAACTACGCCAACCTTAAATACGAGTACATGCTGCCCGACATCCAGATCGTCCAGGCCGAGCTGGAGGGGAATTTCCTGGCTCTCCAACCGGCGATCGAAAAAACCGCGCTCGAACTCGCGGAATCCGACCCCGCCCTGATGACCCGCTACCTGACCGACTACTCGGTCACCCACGCCGAGGCCGTCGTCGACAAGTGGCGCGACCTGGGCGAATATCTGCTGACCAAGTACAACGACGGTTTCGTGAAGGACGAGAACGGACGACCCAAGGAAAAAGGGTACCCCGAAGCCTGGCTGCGCGCGGTGCTCGAGCGGCACCCCGACAAGTTCCTGCTGCCGGAGCAGGACGCCGGCACGGTGAAGGAGCCCGAAGACTATTGAGGAGGCCGACATGTTGAAACGTGTCGTTAATGTCGTATGCTTGATTCTGCTGAGCCCGGGTACAATCTGGAGTGCCGACGACGCTTTCCGGCTGCCCGAGGACATGCTGAAACTGATGCCCGCCGACCCGGTCTTAATCATTGCCGTCACTTCTGTCAATGATCTGGACCGGCAGTGGCGGACCATCGAAGAAATGCTCGCTGATGATTCTGGAGACGGCGAAAAAACCGATCTGATCGCAATGTTCAGCGAGCAGATACCCCATTTCGACGAATATGCGGACCTTGACCGGCCGTTGGCCGTGGCGATGGGTCTGCCCAACCTGATGGGCGGGGAAGAACCGGCCATCATCTTCATTGTGCCGATCAGGGATTCCTTCACCGACCGGGAGGAACTGGGCAACACAAGGGTCGACATCGTCTTCGAGGGCGACTACCTCGCAGTTTCCAGTGCATCTTCCGGTGCATCCGGTTTTGCCCCGGCGGTCGAAACCCCGGACTTGGCGCTGAACCTGAGCCCGGGCTTTGTAACCGTCCGCCTCGACCTGGAGATGATCCTGGCCGCCTACGGGCCGGCGGTCGAGATGGGCCTGGCAACCATGTCCATAGGGTCTGCCACGCCCGACACCGCCGAAACCGGCGAGATCACGCAGAACCCCGGCACTGCCCCCACCGAGGCCGCCGCCATGGGTAAAATGGCCCGGTCCATCATGGACTCGGCCCGCCGTCTGGATCTGGCCCTGCGTCTCGAAGGTGAGACACTGACCCTACATTCCGGATTTTCCGTCTTTCCCGGCAGCCCCCTGGATCCCGGTCCCCAGCCCTCCTTCGAAGACGCGCTCCAGCTGACCCGGCTGCTGCCGGCCGGGGGAAACATCATCCAGACCATGGCCATGGACCAGACCCGGCAGTTCGAAGTGTTCAAGGATTTCTACACGGCAAGCGTGGCAAGGGAGATCGCCAGGATGCCCCTCGAACAGGGGGCCGCCTACCGTGCCTGGTTCGAATCATACCTGGCGTCGGTGGACCTGTTCGCCAACCCGCTGGCCGTTTCCCTGAAGATGTCTGCCGAGGGCATGTCCGCCAACCTGGTCATGGCGTGCGCCGATGCGTCTGCAAATCTCGAACGATTCGCCGGTCTGTTCGAAGGCTTGTCGGCCGCGGACATCGGCATCCGGCTGAAGAAAATGCCCACCGGCAAGGTGGCGGGCGTCGAGGTGCGCAGTTGGGTCGTGGAATACGACGCGGAAGCACTGGCCGGGCTCACGCCCGAACCGGTGAGCCCCCAGTTGAGCGGCACCGGCCGCCTGCAGGCCGAACAGATGGTCGCTTTCCTGCGCAAGGTCACCCCCAACATCAACATGGCAGTCCGTGGCGATTACCTGATCCTCAGCGCCGACTCCGATACCGCCAACCTGGCCCACATGATCCAGATGGCGGGCCAACGACGCGGCGCCGCCAATCCCGCGGTCGCCGCCGTCGCGGCCAGGACGGGCCCGGCCTGCCAACAGGTCGTCGTGGGTGATCTGATGGCCATCCTCGCCTGGGTCACCGAATGGCTGGAAGATCTGAATGAGGAGGAGTTCGCGACCATCGAAGGCAACCCCATCCCCTTCACCGGCGCTTTCACCATCGACGGGGCCGACTACGGCGTCGATTGGACCATGGACATGCCCGCTGTGCGGCAATTCATAAAGGCGATGATGGAACTGGAAGCTTTCGACGACATACCCGAGGACCACGCAGATGATGAGGAGGCTGAAGAAGGCGACTGACCGGACCCACTTGAAGTGGTGCGCGGCTTCCCGCGCCTGACCTGGTGCACTCCGGCAACAGGACGTCATGGAGGCCCCCAAGCCATGGACGGCGAGAGGGGCCGGAATGCCGAGGCGGGGGGCGCCAACCAGTTGCGGGCCCCCCCGGGGTGTTGGGGGGGGGGGCACGTAACGGGTGAGAATACACCCCCC
>CBDUYZ010000406.1:0-2389 GCA_965371575.1 uncultured bacterium | reverse complement strand
CGAATACAGTCCGGACATGAGGGGTCCTTTCAGGCCTGTCGCACGATGACGCCACCGGGGCCGCGGCCCAGGTTGCGGGCGTCCCCGTCGTAACAACCAATCGGGTTTTCGAGCACCGAACTCTTGAAAATCTCCGCTTCCTCATGGACGAGGTCGAGACAGAATTCCGCCAGCAGACGGTTCAACTCGTTCTGCCGCGCCAAATCCGCCGCCACCCGGCGTACTCCTCCGAGAGCTCCTGCCACCGTTCGCTTTGTCTCGGGGTCCACATAGTCCAGCAGGTCCTCCACCCTGGCCGGAGGAATGCTCAATCCGTTTTTGACGGCCAGTTTCCCGACACACCTTTCGCGGGCGATCCTGGCTTCGTCGGCCAGAGGCAGATAACGACCCCATTCCCTGGCGTTCTCTTCCAGACGGTCCACATCTTGTCGTTGCATGTAAGAATTCTGACGCCAGGCCAGTCGCAGTAGCCTGCGGTAGTGTGTGCCCTCAACGTCGAGAATGACTCCCAAGCGGAGGCAATCATCGTTATTCAACCTGGTGCCGTCGTTATGCATTTCCACAACTCCTCCCGGATATATACAATTGGCCGTGTCCTAGGGTCATGGGGACGCCAAAGGCGTGCCACCGCCCAATCGTTCGTACCTCTCCAGGACTCTGTCCACATAGCGCCTGGTTTCCGGATATGCGGGAACCTTTCCCCCCAGGCGGTCCACTGTGCCCGGTCCGGCATTATAGGCAGCCAGGGCCACGTCCAGTCGGCCGGCGAATTTCCTCAGCATGTCAGCCAGGTACCGGGATCCACCCTGCAGGCTCTGGGCCGCGTCGGTTCGATCCCCCACGCCCAGATCCCTGGCGGTACCCGGCATCAACTGCATCAAGCCCAAGGCGCCCCTACGCGACCGGGCCAGTGGATCACCTCCCGATTCCTCCATCACCACCGACAGAATCAGAGCGGGATCGAGCCCGGACCCGTGAGCGGCGCTCTCGATTTCCCGTTCAAACCTTTGCAGGGTGTCTGCGACGGCCGCTCCCTGCTGGCTGGCCAGATGCGCCAATCGTTTCCTGGCAACCGATTCGGGACCGACCGCCACGTCGCCCAGAGTGGCCAAGTCGTGATTCAACACGACGGTATCCGGCAGGACCAGATTCCAGGTCCCGGCCGCACAAACCGGACCGGCCGCACACATCAGGACGAAGGTCAAGGCAAGCCACTTCAGATTACTGGTCATCATCTACCTTTTGAGGCGGTTAACGGTCTGCAGCATCTCGTCCGCCATGGTGATCGTCTTTGAATTCAATTCGTAGGCCCGTTGGGCGGATATCATGTTGACCAATTCGTCCACGGTTTCCACGTTGCTCATTTCCAGAAAGCCCGAAGCGGTTTCCCCTATGCCGTCCAGCCCCGGGGTTGCCAGGATGGGGCGGCCGCTGCCCGGTGTTTCCACGAACAGGTTGCCGCCGCGAGCCATCAATCCGGCGGCGTTGGGAAAGCGGGCCAGTTCAAGTTGGCCGATTTCCTGGATGCGTGAATCATCGCCCTGCACGATCACGCTGATGATGCCGTCCGGGGAAACGGAAAGTTCCAGGGCGTCCTCGGGAATCTGGACCGCTGGTTCCAGGCGGTAGCCGGCTGAGGTGACGATATTGCGATCAGCATCCATCTTGAAGCTGCCATCGCGCGTGTACTTGATGGTGTCGTCTGCCAAACGAACCTGGAAGAAGCCGTCGCCCTCTATCATCAGATCGAGGGGATTGCCGGTGGATCTCACGGTGCCCTGACTGAAGTTCTTGTTGGTGGCCACAAGTTTGACGCCGTGCCCGATCTCGATCCTGTTGGGCAGTACTCGGCCTTCGGCGTCGACCTGGCCGCCAGGCATGACCTTTTCGTAGAGGAGGTCCTGGAATTCGGTGTGACTTTTCTTATAGCCCGTCGTGTTGACGTTGGCCAGGTTGTTGGCCAAGGCATCGATCCGGTTCTGCTCGAGCAGCATGGCGTTTTCAGCTGTGTTCAGACTTCTGATCAAAACGAAACCTTTCCGGTATCTCTTGTCCCTTGTATCCATCAAGGCAAGCGCAAAAGGCCGTGCCCGGGGTTAGAGAAGCCCGTTCCCCGGGCAGGATCCCGGCGGGGGCAATATTTGCCGCCCCCCACCCGGACCGGAAGGCTGACCTGACAGGGGAAATCGTGGGCACCGGCGGGGCTAGCAGGCTGTTGAAAAACTGGGCTCGGCCGCGCTGGCCGGCACTTGCGAGCAGATCGCGAAACCGAGGAGGAAGGCGATGCCGTAGCATCGTCGACGACGAGTGACAAGGAGATGCGACGCAAGTGCCGCCAGCCCGTTGGGTTCGGGCGGTGATCGGCCGTCTCCTTTGTTACTCCTCCTCC
>CBDUYZ010000405.1:0-2392 GCA_965371575.1 uncultured bacterium | reverse complement strand
AGCCTGCTAGCGGAGTTCGTACTTGTTGATGCGGTAGATCAGCACATGCCGGGGAATCCCGAGATATACAGCGGTCTTGGAGCGGTTTCCGCCGCACAGATCCAGGGCCCGGCGAATCACTTCCTTTTCCAAGGCTATCAACGACAAACCACCCGCGGGCAGGGGCCCCAGGGGCAGGCCGTCTGCCATTTCTTCTCTACCAGCGGTGGCCGGCGCCAGGTCTCCGGCCTGCGGCGCCAACCGATTCATGTCGGCAAGAGTCAGCTTGTCCTCATGGCGCATCAGGACCAGGCGCTGGTTCAGGTTTTTCAATTCGCGCACGTTCCCGCGCCAGTCGCGTCCCTTGAGGGCCGTCAGCAGGTCGGGGTCAGTCACCAGGTCCTGGCCGCCGTGCAGGCGCGTGAAGTGATCCCAGAGCGGGTCCACGTCTTCAGGGCGATCTCGCAGGGAGGGCACAGTCAGCTGCAGTACGTTGATCCGAAACAGCAGGTCCTCCCGGAACCGGCCTTGCGCCGTTTCCTCTGCCAGGTCGCGGTGGGTGGCGCACACGAGGCGGAAGTCCACGTCGATCGGGCGGGAGCCGCCGACCGGATCCACCTGTTTGGTATCCAGGACGCGCAGCAGCTTCGGCTGCAGGTCCAGGGGAAGTTCGGCGATTTCATCCAGGAACAGGGTGCCGCCCTGGGCGGTCCGGATCCTGCCGGGAGCGGCCCGGCCCGCCCCGGTGAAAGCTCCCTTGGCGTGGCCGAACAGTTCGGACTCCATCAGGGTGCCGGGTATGGCGCCGCAATTCACTGCTACGAAGGGTTTGTCCCACCGGGCGGAAAGATCGTGACAGGCCCGGGCCGCCAGTTCCTTGCCTGTCCCGCTTTCACCGGTGATCAGGACCGTCGCGTCGTTGGGCGCCACCTGGCGCAACATGTCCATGAAGTCGGCCATCAAACGCGAGCTGTAGACCATCCCGCTTTCCGGCGCCCGTTGCTTCAGAAGGCGGCGCAACCTGACGTTGTCCACTTCCAGGGAGCGGGTGTGCAGGGCCTTTTCAACCGTCAGTTTCAATTCTTCGCGGGCGAAGGGTTTGAGCAGATAGGTGAAGGCACCCAGTTGCATGGCTTCGACGGCCTGTTCCACGGTGCCATGCGCCGTCAGCACGATTACCGGCGGGGGAGCCGTAGGGGTGGTTTCACGGATTTTCCGCAGGACCTCCATGCCGTCCATACCGGGCATCCTGATGTCGGTGATCACCAGGTCCGGTTCCCGGGCCAGCAACTCTAGTCCGGCGGGGCCGTCGGCGACCGACAGCACCTCGTGTCCCGCATCGGTCAGGATGAACTGAACAACCTCGCGCAGGCTGTTGTCGTCATCGATCAGCAGGATCCGGCCCATGTCACAGCTCCTTGGCCACCGGCAGGGTCAAAATGACGCAGCCTCCTACGGCGAAGGTTGTATCCACGGCCAGGGAACCGCCCAGATCTTCGACGATGCGCAGGCTCGTGGCCAGACCCAGGCCCGTGCCCTCACTCTTGGTGGAATAGAACGGCGTGCCGAAATTGTCCATCGCTTCGGCGGAGAAGCCGGGTCCTGAATCCCGCACGCGGCAGATGATCCGGCCGGGGCCCGACTCCAGCATAATGTTCACGCTTCCGGACGGCCCGGCGGCCGCGGCGGCGTTTAGAACCAGGTTGAGCAGGACCTGACGGATCTGCTGAGGGTCACCCAGGGCTGCACCCAATCCAGGTGGAGATTCGATGGTGACAGGGACAGACGCGGGATCGTGTTCCATCAATTCCATCACGGCCCGGCACTCCGCGGGCAGATCGAAGGGGGCGATATCGCCCGGCTCGCTGCGCGCGAAGTCCAAGAATTTGGTCAGGACCTGATTCAGGCGGCCGGTCTCTTCCTGGAGGATGGTGAACATCCGGGTCTTGGGGTGGTCCGCGGGAAAATCATCGGCCAAGACTTCCGCCGAGCCTTTGATGCTGGCCAGGGGATTCCGGATTTCGTGGGCCAGACCCGCCGACAACCGGCCGACGGCAGCCATACGGGCCCATCGCACCATCTCGGCTTCCATGACGGTTTTTTCATCGAGAGTGACCTGTAGATCCTCGGCGGTTTGCTTCAGGCGATCCCGCGCCGCGTTGATCCGGGACACCAGGGTTCCGGTCAGCAGACCCACCAGCAGATAGAGCAGCATCTCCAGGATTTTTTCCACCGTGGTGCCGGGATCGAAACCGATGTAACCGAAGGCGTGGGGGACATAGAGAGCGATGACCAGCAGTGCGGCCAGAACTCCACCACGACTCCCGCCGCGAAAGGCCGCCAGGATGATGGGGAAGTAGTACAGCCGCCGGTAGATGCCGTGCAGGGCATGGATGTGCCAGTGGGTGTTGTA
>CBDUYZ010000404.1:0-2415 GCA_965371575.1 uncultured bacterium | reverse complement strand
GCGGGCGTCCTTGTCCTTCAGCGCCGCGAGGTCCAGGATGAGGTCCACCGCGGCCAGATCGGCCAGCGTGTCGCCTGGTACGGCGGCCGAACCGGCAACCCAGAGAACATCTTCCAGGACCAGATGCCCGAATGAAGTCCAATCCACCGCTTCCACGGTGAGACGGCCGGGTAGAGCGTCATCCGCCAGACGGACGCCCCAGCCCAGCAGGACGCCACGCGCCGGTGCAAACAGGAAGGCCACTGTCGCGACTGTGAACAGCCCGAGGATTCCCAGCAGGGCGACCAGCAGGGTCCGGCCCAGGATCCGGCGCAACCTCCTCCAGCCGGCCAGGCCGCCGTTTTTCGCCTCCGACCGGTTTTGTCTGCCGAACAGCGCTACCATGGGTAACCGATCCCGAAGTGGAATATGCTCCTGGGTTGACCCTCGATCTGGTTGACCACATTCCAACCATAGCCGGCACGCACCGGTCCCAGGGGGGTGCGCAGATCCAAGTCCACACCTAACGCCAGGGGTAAACCCGCCAGGGTGGCGTCATTCGGCTTCGCCCAGACCTGACCGGCATCGGCGAAAACCGCCCCATCCAGGATCCAGACCAAAGGGAAGCGCATTTCAAGCCCCGCCAGGCCCACGAATTCCCCGCCAAGCGCGTTGCCCGCCCCATCAAGGGGACCGAGCTTGCGCCGGTCGTAGCCCCGGTGGGTGTTGTAACCACCGGCGTAGAACCGGCGGGTGGCCATCACTTCGGATGCGTCGCCCAGGGGTTTCGCCCAGCCCACCCGGACCCTTCCGGCGAAAACCAGTTTCTGCCGGGGCGACCGGTAGGCCGCGGCGTCGCACTGGACAGACACATAGGGAACCTCGGAAAAGAACCCGGGCGGGGACACGGTGAAGGATGTCTTGAAGTACCCGCCACCCGCGGGGGAAAGCGGGTTATCGGTCCGATCCCATTTCAAGTCGGTCCAGATTTCCAGCAGACGCCCCTGGCTCTCCGGGACGTCCGCTGCGTCAGGGGTCTTACGGTCCACGTCGGTGTGGGAAAGGGTGAGCCCGACGTTCCAGATATCCCTCCTGCGGGGCCGGAAGGATTGCACCAATTCGGCCCGCGATTCGTGGGAGAGGTAGGCGTCCTCATCCTCGACCAGGAAACCGATTCCCGACCGTGTCCGCGACCGCGAGGAAAGCAGACCCAGCCAGGTAACGCCCGTCCCCACGCCCAGTCGGTGGGTACCGACCACGCCGTTGACGTCGAAACCAACACCGTTTTTGAACAGATTCCTGTCCCGCCAACCACCCCGCACCAACCAGGGGTTGTCCACGAAGGTGCCCACGCCGACTTCGAGGGTCCTCATGCGGCCGTTTCCCAGATGGGCGGTCAGCTTGATCTGACCGGGTCCGACGGGCTCGGTCTCCAGGACCACCATGCTGAACAGTTGCGTGCTGCGCAGATCGAGTGAGGCGTTCGTCAGCAGTTGCCTGGAATAGTCCATGCCCGGCCGCACGTTCATGACCCGGCGGGCCACCTTCATAAGATCATCACTGCAACCTACGATTTCGACTTCGGTGATCTTGTAGAAATCGCCCGGGGTCACCTGGTAAACGATGCCCACGGTGCCAAGTCCCATGGGCTCGAGGGTCGAGGTGACGGCCACCGTCGCATACCCGGCGTCGAGCAGAAGATTGATCAGATGGCTGCGCGCCTCTTCTATCCGCACATCCCTGATGATTTCCCCCACCGCCAGATTATCCGCATCGGACTTGTCAGGCCTGTCCACACCCTGTGGCCAGCCTTTCAATTCGACCCTGCCGAAGCGCACCGGATCCCCCGCAGTCACCTTCAGCACCAGGTCCAACTGCCTGGCCGCGGGCTGTGGCGTGGCAACAGGATCGACCGTGGCCGCGGGATATCCGTTCTGAGCCAGGAACAGCCGGATCCTGGCCAGATCTTCGGCAAGCAGCCGGGCTGAAAAATCCGGTCGTTGCGTACCGCCGATGAGCTTCCATTTACCGGTCTGGGCCAAGCCTCTTTTCAGATTCCGTGCCAATTCTTTCGGCAATCCCTCCACGGTGAAGGATTTGATCCGCCACCCGTTATAGGACTCCCACTCCTGCTTGGTTTCCGCGCGGGAAGGTCCTGCCGCCCAGGTTGGCGGCAGGACGAGCAGAAGGATGACCAGTAGGGTGGGACGTAGAGGCAACTCTGGAACACCTCGATGACGGAACTGGACAGTTCAATACAATCGCTTTCAGGATAGTAGCCGACCTGCGGCCTGTCCATAATTCCCGACTCCGCCGGAGCTTTCCCGGGTCGCCACGACAGGGATGCCGGGTTATCATGGCCCGGAATCCACTCAACCTGAAGGTTGTGCCTTCGAAATTGTGTCTGGTTTCAGATTTGCTTGTCAGGACCAGAAT
>CBDUYZ010000403.1:0-2417 GCA_965371575.1 uncultured bacterium | reverse complement strand
CGGGCGTCAAAGTCCTGATCATCGCCAACCTCGCCGTGTTCGCTGTGCAGACATTCTTCGGCGGCGGGCTGACCGGCCGTGTCGGGCCCCTGGTCGGATGGCTCAGTTTCATTCCCCACCAGGCCATCCTGGGTCTTCAGATCTGGCGCTTCGTGACCTACATGTTCCTGCACGGTGATTTTTGGCACATCGGCTTCAACATGTTCGCCCTGTGGATGTTCGGGACCCAGGTCGAGGCCCGCTGGGGCCGGCGCAATTTCCTGATCTACTATTTCGTGTGCGGTCTGGGCGGGGCGGTCGTCTACGGCATCTTCAACCTGTTCGGCATGGAGACCTTCATCCCGATGTTCGGCGCCTCCGGCGCAGTGATGGGCATCCTGCTGGCCTACGGGATGACCTTTCCCAATTCCATCATCCTGTTCATGTTCATCTTTCCCATGAAGGCCAAGTACTTCGTGATCCTGCTGGCCCTGATCGACCTGTGGTCGATTCCCGGCGGGGGATCGATCGCCCATCTGGCCCACCTCGGCGGCATGCTGGCTGGCTTCATCTTCCTGCGTTTGACGATTCCCTCCCTGGGCAGCGGCATCGGTATGGGCTCGCTCGGCAGCGGGCAGGGCGGCCTGGGCAGAGCATGGAAACGTTACCAGACCAAGCGGCAGATGCGGGTCGTCCGGCCGCAGGACAAGAGTAACGGCGGCAATGACCGGCCCCGTGACGCCGGCGGTAAATCGCCCCAGCAACAGCGCATCGACGTCATCCTCGACAAGATATCCCACGAAGGCCTGCAGAGCCTGACCGACGAGGAGCAGGAAATCCTGCGCCGCGCCGGCCGCAAGTGACCAGGGCCGTCCATGGATCTCAGCATCATCATCGTCAACTGGAACACGCGGGACATGCTGCGCGATTGCCTGGCCTCGCTGCCGGCCGCCACCGAGGGTCTGGCCACGGAAATCCTGGTCGTGGACAACGCTTCGAGCGACGGCTCGGCCGCCATGGTGAGCGAGGAGTTCCCCCGGGTCCGTCTCATTGAATCCGGGAGCAACCTGGGCTTCAGCCGGGCGAACAACCTGGTCCTCGGCCAGACCCTCGGCGACGGGATCCTGCTGCTGAATCCCGACACCGTCTGTCCTCCCGCGTCCCTGGTACGGCTGTTCCGGTTCATGAACGGCAGGGAAAACGTCGGCGCAGTGGGCCCGCGCCTGGTCGACGGGGACGGCAGGCCGACGATTACCGGCGGTTACTTCCCTCGCGTCCGCTACCACTGGTTGGGCTTTCTGGATCCGCGACGGCTCTGGCTGCGGGGGTCCCTGTCCCAGCGCATAGTCTTCATCCCCGACCGGCGTGAAGCCTCGCGCCGGGTCGAATACGTGATGGGCGCCTGTTTCCTGATCCCCCGCTCAGCTTTCGAGAAGGTCGGGGACCTGGACAACCAGTTCTTCTTGTATTTCGAGGAGACCGACTGGTGCTACCGGGCACATGAAGCCGGGCTGGATGTGTGGTACTGCGCGGAAACCGAGATCACCCACCTCGAAGGCAAGGCCGCCGAGAAGGCCAGTCGTTTCAGCATCGAACAGTTCCAGAAAAGCTATCGGATTTTCGTGGCCAAGCACTATGGCAAACGTGTGGTGTGGGGTTTCCGGCTGGCCCAGTTCGCTGAATATGGCATGAAGTCCCTGCTGCGTCGCCTGGTCCCGACCGGGCGTGCCCATAACCGGGTGCTGGCAAAGAACTTCGCCCTGCGCGCCTTCCTCCAGCTCCGCAACCGGATCGACCCCACGCCCCCTGCGTGAGATCTGCTCGCCGCTTTCAGGATTTAACTATGCAGCGACGGGCGTCGGTAGTCGGCAGGTCCATACAAAAAGGGCCGGGATAATCCGCAGGGGCGAAGCCCTGAGGACATTCCCGGCCCTATTTGTATGGACCCGTCGACTACGGACTACGGACTACGGACTACCGACGCCCGCCGCTACGCGCCTTCTTCTCGAACTCCGCAATCAGATCGACACCGGAGCCGAGAGAGATGATCCGGAATTCTTCTACGTGAAGCGTTGGATCATCCAGCACGTTGAGTTCAAGATCGAACGTTTTGCACAACTCGCGGAACTGTTCGGGACGCGACTCCAGCAGATACAGGGCCAACACCGGGTTGGCCTGGATCTGAAGGCGCTTCTCCCGTGTGACGATGGCGATCCGGTGCACCAGCCGCTCGATGCGGTTGCTCATCGTCTCCATGGACAGCACCTTGCCCGTGCCCGTGCAGTAGGGGCAGTCGTCCGAGAGCTGGGACAACAGGGAGGGCCTGACGCGCTGGCGGCTCATCTCCACCAGGCCCAGGCCGCTGACCTGGAAAACCTTGTGGCGGGCGCGGTCACGCTTCAGGTGATGGCGCAGCTCGTTGAACACCCTCTTCTTGT
>CBDUYZ010000402.1:0-2420 GCA_965371575.1 uncultured bacterium | reverse complement strand
AGGAGGGCATTCCTTGTGACCCGGGTCGTCTTGCCGGCTGACCGGCTGGACTCGTGTTTTTTCTGACTGTGGGCGTGGGCGTGGATATGCATCAACAGGCCCGGCGAAAAGCGGCTGCGCCAGGGCAACAGACCGGCGGCCAGATCCAGGGGAACCCCGTCTATATTGGATCGCAACAAAGCGGCCAATCTGATGTCCCGCGAGGCCATGATCGCCAGCGGGGCCAGGAAGTGCTGGCAGAACTGGCGGTAGGCGACCCAGGGCTCGCCCTCCCGGTAGGCCGTGAACGACAGCGTGTCGATGAGCACCGGCCGGCCCCCCGTGAACTGGATGTTGTAGGCGCTGGCATCCTTCAACGTCAGGCCCTTTTTCAGGGCCAGGCGCTGGATGCGAAGGGTGGCCAGGGCGGCGTCCTTCAGCTGGGAAAAGCACCACTCGTAGGGATAGCTGATGAAGGGCACGAGTTCCGGTTCGAGGATCCTGACCGCTTCGTCGCTGCGGGCCAGATCGAGGGAAACCTCACGGTGGGGAATGAGCAGGCCCTTTTCGGTCAGGAGGTCATACAGCCCGGAATTCCGCAGCAGATCGTAGTCCGTTTCGTAGGACCGGTTCACCTGGCGGTATAGAGTTCCCTGGTGATGGAAAAGGAATCCGCTGGGGTCACGGAATGAGGCGGCGTGATGTCCGTCATTCATCGGGGTCGTCGTCTTCGGACATGGGCTTGCCGGTAAACAGCAACTTGATACGGTGCCAGTACATCTTCACGACGAAGCCGGCGCCCACTACCGCGGCGATGATGCCCTGGATCACGAAGCTCCCTGTTCCGGGGTCGATGTAGGCCATAGCCGGTGCCGGCATCAGGACCAGCGCCACGATCACAGCCAGCGCCGGCGGGGCCAGAGAGCGCCGGCGGGAACTTTTCCTGTTGGATTCGCTTAGCATGTTTCTCCGGTCGGTATTATAACCCTGGTCACGGTTCCTTGAGCCTGGCAACAATATGACTCGCCGACCCGTTTTGTAAAGATCCTACCCGCAATGGCGGGCCGCGGCGTTCCCGTAGGTCGTTCTTGCCATTTGCAGAGGATCCTGATATTTCTGCATGGAGTTCGCCGTAATCCCCGCAGGGCCCGAGCCCTCCCAGGAACCAAGGATGATGAAGATGGAGCTATCCAGGAAATTTTTCCCCGCTTGGTATGTCTTGTTGTTTCTGGCCCTGACTACTGCCTGTCTGGCGCCGGTCGAGGCCCTTTCCGTAGACGTGGAATCCTCCTTTCCGGTCACTCTCAGCGGAGATTTCAAGTCGGCCATCGTCATCGACGCCGAAACCGGCCTGGTCCTGGTGGCCGCCAACGAGAAAAAGCGCCGGCAACCGGCTTCCATGTTGAAGATGATGACGGAATTGATTGTCCTCGAGCACCTGGCGGAAGACGACCTGAAGCTGGATGAACCGGTCAAGGTATCGGCCAAGGCCAGCAAGATGGGCGGGTCACAGGTTTATCTGAAGCATGGGGAGATCTTCACGGTGGAGGAGATGCTTCACGCCCTGGCCATTCACTCCGCCAATGATGCCGCCGTGGCCCTGGCCGAGCACGTTGCCGGCTCCACGGACGCCTTCGTCGACCTGATGAACATGAGGGCCCGGGAACTTGGCCTGGCCGACACCGAATTCCACACCGTACACGGGTTGCCGCCGGGCTGGAGGCAGAAACCCGATCTGACTACAGCCCGTGATCTGGCCATTCTGGGCTATGAACTGGTCAAGTATCCCCAGGCCCTGGAGTGGGCTTCGACCAAGACCGCCCCCTTCCGGGACGGGAAGTTCACCCTCTACAACCCCAACAAACTGGTCGGCAACTACCGAGGATTGGATGGGCTCAAGACCGGTTACACCGGTCCAGCGGGTTTCTGCGTCACGGCTACCGCCATCCAGAAGGGCAAGCGGTTGATCTCGGTGGTGATGGGGTGTTCCACCGACAAGGCCCGTGCTACGGAGACCACTCGCCTGCTCACCTACGGTTTCAATATGTTCAAACAGGTGCCGGTGATCACCGCGGTAGGGGAGGCCCTCGACGAGCCCGTGTCGGTCAAGGGCGGCAAGAAGAAGCAGGTCAGCGTGGCCTACGGTGAAACGCTGACCGTCAGTGTGCCCAAAAACCGGGAAGGTGACATCGTCATCCAGAATGAAATTCCCCAACCCATCCAGGCGCCTCTGACCCTCGGCCTGGAAGTGGGCCGGGCCGTGGTCCTTCTCGACGGGCTGGAACTCGGGAGTGTTCCCATCGTGACCATGGAGGAAATCCCCAAGGGAAACTGGCTGAACCGGCTATTGAATTAACCAGGATTATTCATGAATCGCCTACTGCGGCCGCGTATGATCAGATTTGACAGCACGTTCTCGGTTTTGCTCCCTCAACGTACCT
>CBDUYZ010000401.1:0-2432 GCA_965371575.1 uncultured bacterium | reverse complement strand
GAGTGCAGGTTTCGTCACCGTTTACAGTGGCGGGGCCGCGCCGGATTTTCACCGGACTTCCGCTGGTTCATCGGCCGTGGGTTATGCGAATTTTTCTGGTCAACCGAAGCCGACCGTCCGTTCCGCCACACTAGCCGGCGGGATAATCACTGTCAAGGACACGCTTCCAGATGAGCTCGTGGTCGGTTTCCTTGTCACTGGCCAGCAGCACCGTATCGGGGTCGCCGACGACCCGGGGATTGCGGGCCTGGATGAGGGAATCCGGCCAGTGATCCCGGAATTCCTCCGCGGTCCAGGGACGGTAACGGTGCCAGAAATTACAGTGCCACAGGAAAAACTTTCTGGCCCGGCCCGTACCCTTTTCATCATCTCCAAAATGCTCCAGGGCCAGATCGCAATAGCGGCGCAGGACCGCCCAGCGCTCGGGAAGCGATGGGTCAAGGGGCCTGTCCTCCGCCAGCTCCCGGAAGATCCAGGGCTTGATCAACGCGCCGCGGGCGACCAGGAAGGAGCTGACCGAGGTTTCTTCGCGACGGTGCTTCAGATCCCATGGCGTGAGCAGGTCACCGTTGCCCAGCACGGGGATGTCAACGGCCCGCGCTACCTCATCGATCAGATCCCAGCGGGCGTTCAGACGATAACGCTGGTTTCGGGTCCGACCATGGACCCCCACGGCGTCGGCGCCGGCATCCTGTGCTCTCAGCGCCAGATCGACTACGTTCATCTTGGTTTCCGAATATCCGAGGCGGAGTTTGGCGGACAAGGGAAGATCCACAGCACGACGCACTGCAGCCACGACCTCCGCCAGGCGGGCAGGACGTTTCATGAGGGCCGCCCCCGCGCCGCGCTTGACGACAAGATCGATGGGGCAACCGAAATTCAGATCGATGAACTTCGCCCCACTGACTGCTGCGATCAGCGCTGCTTCGGCCATCACCCCCAGCTTCTTGCCGGCCAGCTGCACTCCGAAGTCCGTTTCGCTTTCATGATGGCGGATCAGGGGCCGGTCGCCGCCTTTGACGAGCTTGTCGGCAAGAACCATCTCGCTGCAGGTCCGCACCGCCCCGTACTCGCGGCACAGCCGCCGGTAGGGCAGGTTCCCGCCCATGGCCATCGGAGCCATGGCGATGACGTCCCGAAAGAACTCCCGGGCATCCGGACGGTCCACCGGCTATCCGCCGTCGAGCATAGCGTTGCCGTCGAACCCGTCGAAGCCCTCGGGGTCGGCCATGAAGTCGTAGGTGTTCTTGAGCAGGGTGTAGTGGTTCTGTTCCTCGGCCGCCAGGTGTTCGAACACTTCCCTGGCCTTGGGCGAATCTATCGCGGCCGCCGCCTTGGCGTACATGTGGTAACCCCGCCGTTCCACGTCCATGGCGCCCTTGAGGATCTCGAGTTCTTCCAACTGGAAGTCGTAGGGATCGTTGGCGCCGTCCAGGGCACTGTTGAAGATGGCCTTCACGTCGAGGACATGGTCATCCGCGACGTCGGGCATGACTTCCAGGGAATTTTCGCGCAGGATGTCATCCCGCATCTTCATGAGGTACGCTCTGTGTCCGGCCTCGTCCTTGGCCAGAGAGTTGAAGAGATTGCGCTCCAGGGTAGAAGGAGCATTCCGGGCACGGTCCTGAAAAAAAGCCATACCCTCCTCTTCGAAAGTGATCGCCTTTTCGAGAATTTCCAGGCAATACTTCACGTCATTCATGATGACCTCCAAGAACGGGTCCGGGTTCGGGATTTGTTGTCATATATGGTAACTCCCCACCATCGATTTTCCACGGAAAATTGAAACCAGGACAAGGAGCTGGTTGATATCGATGAGTAAACCTGTTAAGTTTTACACAAATCAAGTTCTCGACGCCCCAAGTGCAATTCCATCCTGTTTTTATGGGACTTGCTCACTGGGACGAAGGGTACAACGGCAAACCGCCGAACCCCGATATGGATGCCATCGATTCTCTTTCTGCCGGGGACTTCGGAATCAAATTTTAGGAGGGCGACATGGCCAAGCTCCAGAATGCACTCGACAAGAAGATCCCTGTCTGGCGGAAGGAAATCAGGACCCTGATCAAGAAGCACGGCTCCAAAAAGATCAGCGATGTAACCATCCTCCAGGCCTACGGCGGTATGCGAGGCGTCAAGGGGATGGTCTGCGATACCTCCGAAGTTCCCCCCGACAAGGGCCTGATGATCCGCGGCATCCCCGCCGGCAAACTGACAGGTAAGACTCCCGAAGACATCTTCTATCTGCTGTGCACCGGCGAACTGCCCAACGCAAGGGACCGCAAGGCCCTGACCGATGAGTTCAACGCGCGTGCCAAGGTTCCGGCCTACGTGTGGAAGGTTCTCGAGGCCATGCCCAAGAACTCCCACCCCATGTGCATGCTCGACACGGCCATCCTCTGCATGCAGAAGGAGAGCCACTTCGTCAAGGC
>CBDUYZ010000400.1:0-2452 GCA_965371575.1 uncultured bacterium | reverse complement strand
GACCGCAGCCTGTTCGGCCGCCTGGTTTTCCCGCTGGGCTGGTATGTCAAGCCCCAGGTCCGCGAGGCGGCCCGTCAGCTGGGTATCCTCGTGGCGGAGAAACGGGACAGTCAGGAGATCTGTTTCGTCCCGGAAGGGGACCGGAGTTTCCTGTTCGATCAGATCGAAGACGGAGACAGCCGGGCCCTGGTCCCGGGGGACATCGTGGACCGGTCAGGCA
Organism: uncultured bacterium; assembly: GCA_965371575.1. Taxonomy (GTDB): domain Bacteria; phylum Krumholzibacteriota; class Krumholzibacteriia; order LZORAL124-64-63; family LZORAL124-64-63; genus JAGLCY01. The sequence continues at coordinate 2,232 of CBDUYZ010000400.1, read as the reverse complement.
GGATCCTGGGTCGCCACCGGGGCTTGATCCATTACACAGTGGGGCAGCGTAAGGGTTTGGGCGTCGCGGCGCCGGATCCGCTCTATGTACTGGAACTGGATTTGGCCGGCGGCTGCCTGGTGGTCGGCCTCCAAAAGGAACTGCAGACCATGACGGTGGCCGGGGATGATTTCGTCTCCGCCGTTCCTGATATTCCAGTCCGCTGGTGCAGGGACGATCCGCTGTCTGATATTCCGGGCACTGGTGATGGTGATGTTGTCCTGCGGATCCGCCACCGGGACAAGGGAGCCAGGATCCGCAGCTGGTCCCTTGATGGCGAGAGGATCCGCGTGGATCTTCTGGAGCCGGTCAGCGCCGCCGCGCCGGGCCAGGGGCTGGTCCTGTACGCCGGTGACCTGGTGCTGGGCGGGGGCCGGATAACCCGGGGCCAGAGGTAGGCAGGGGAAGGAGTATTGGAGTTGCCGCAAAGATTCATGGGCAGATTGTCAATCCCCGCAGGGATCGTTCTTCTGGTCCTGGTCGCGATTATTCTGCTGACGCCCCGGCTGTTGCCCGGGGATTTGATCAGGGACCAGATCATCCGGGAGGTGGAACGGGCGACCGGGGCCGAGATCACTCTGGGTGAGGCGCAACTCCATTGGCGCAGGGGCTGGCGGGTGACCCTGCGGGGCGGGAGCATGCGCGGCACGGGCGCTGCTTTGGCCGCGGCCACAGGGTCTGACAACGACCTGGTATCCTATGCCGTGGACATCGAGGAATTCCGTGTGGCGCCGGCCCTGTTTCCCCTGCTTCGGAAAAAGCTGGTTGTCAAATCGGTTCAGCTGACCGTGCCGCGGTTCGTCGTTCGCTGGCGAAAGGGAGAGGTGGAAGCCGCCGGGTTAGATGTGCGGATCACTGATCTGAACCTGGGATCGACCGAGTCCGCGGATGAGGGCACAGTACGGAGCGAGGCAGGTGAGAGGCCCCCCGGAGCCCAGATCCCCGCCGATCTCTCCTTCGCCTTCACGGTGGCCGCGGACAGTCTGATTCTACAAGAGGTTCCCTATATCGGGCTGGACATGAGCGGTGGGTTCGCGGACAAGATGCTGGAGGTGGCTGCATTGTCTGTCCGCCGGTCGAGCGGTATACTGAAGGGAACCTTCGTCGTTGATTACGTGAGAGATCCCTGGGGACGTCTGGAATTCCAGGTCGAAGCCGTACGGGTACCGGCGGACGCCCTGCTGGCGCCCTGGGCGCCGGAGATCGGTCATCGCCTTGAATGCGAGTTGAACGCCACGGTGGGTGGAAGTTTCGATCTCAGGGATAACGGAACCATCCTGCGGACGATGGACATGTCCGGGTTACTGACCGCGGGTGAAGGGGTTCTGCACGCGGCCGATTGGCTGGCGGATGTCTCGAAATACCTGGGTCGGAGGCAGGATCTCAAGGATGTCCGGTTTAGTGCTCTGCGCCATGAGTTCCGGATGGCGAATAACCGGTACCTGGTCGAGAAACTGGTCATCGGTGGCGGCGATACGGATTGGCGGGGCGCAGGCTGGCTGGATCTGGACGGGGCCATCGCCCTGGCTGTCGATGTGAAGCTGCCTCCCGGCTTCACTCCTGACTTGGGCAACTGGTCGTTTCTGGTCCGGAATCTGCGGGATCCCGAAGGGCGTATCATGCTGCCGCTGAAACTGACCGGCCGGGCAGGTCGACCGACCATCGGTGTGGACCTGAGCCGGTTGCAGCTGCGGTAAATGGTGGTCATAGCAGGGGAAACGGCGACCGCCTTGACAAATGGAAACCCAAATAGTACCGTGCCCTTCCGCTGAAGGATCGGTGGCCCGGCACAGGAACGGCGGGACCGCGCATCGGGCGGGAACTGGCATGTTACCAATGGGATCCGTATGGCCTTGGTTCGTAGACCCGGAAGGCCTAGGTCCGCAGATCCGGAGGGCTAGTCCTAATTGGTAAGGCAGCGGTCTTGAAAACCGCCGGGTGAAAGCCCATGGGGGTTCGAGTCCCCCGCCCTCCGCCAGAAACTGGAGAGGTGGCCGAGTGGCTGAAGGCGCACGCCTGCTAAGCGTGTGTGGGGAAACTCACCGAGGGTTCGAATCCCTCCCTCTCCGCCAGAAATTGTTCAATCATGTCAGTGGAGCGACTGACTAGGTGCGCCCATAGCTCAACTGGATAGAGCGTCTGGCTACGGACCAGGAGGCTGGGGGTTCGAATCCTCCTGGGCGTACCACTTTT
>CBDUYZ010000399.1:0-2458 GCA_965371575.1 uncultured bacterium | reverse complement strand
CCCCCTGATGGAACTTACCTGCATCGTGAAACAGTGCCGCCAGCACGGGAACGATTTCGTCTGCGAAACGGCCTTCCTTGATGGCCGCCACCGCCTTCATGTTGCTGTGGTAGGCGAATTCGTCCTGGGCTTCGCGAGTTATGTCGTCGCGCACGGCCAGGTTTTCCGCCGTCAGACCCATGTTGGTCAGATATTCAGGATGCTCGTGCGCCATGGCGAGGCTGGGCATGTAGCGCAGGCCGCCGATGGGCACCAGGGTCATGGTCTCGGTGCCGCCGGCGATGACGATATCGTCCATGCCCGCGGCGATCTTCATGGCTCCGTAGTTGATGGTCTCCAGGCCGGAGCAGCAGAAGCGGTTCAGGGTCATGCCCGGCACGGTCACCGGCAGGCCGGCCATCAGGGCGATGTTGCGGCCCACATTCATGCCCTGCTCCGCTTCGGGCATGGCGCAGCCCATGATCACGTCTCCGATGCGGGCGGGATCCAGGTTCGGATGCGAGGCGACCAGCTCTTTCACCACGGCGGCAGCCAGGTCATCCGGCCGGGTATGGCGCAGCGTGCCTCGGAGGGCCTTGCCGACGGCGGTTCGGCGGGCAGCGGCAACGACGACTTCTCTCATGATCAACCCTTCCTTTGGTTCCGCACTTAGTTCCGCACTTGGTTCCGCGCTTAGTTCCGCAACGGCTTGCCGGTCTTGAGAATGTGTTCCACGCGTTCGAGGGTCTTGCGTTCGCCCAGCAGGCGCATGAAGCTCTCACGTTCAAGGCTCAGCATGTCGTTTTCCGTGACGGTCGAGCCCGGCGGCACCACGCCGCCGCTGAGGACGGTTCCCAGCTCCAAGCCGATTTTCATGTCGTGTTCTGAGATGTAGCCGCCTTGCATCATGTTGTAGAGCACTGATTCGGCCAGGGCGATGCCCGAGGTGCCCAACACCGGGATGGCTAGGTCTTCAGTGGGGGAGGCGTAGTTGCCCGCCGCCAGAGCCAGGGCCAGGTCCTTGGCGTCGGCCGCCAGGTGGTCGCGGTTCATGGACCAGCTGTCACCCGGCCTGAGAAATCCCAGGTCCCGCGCCTCGGCGGCGCTGGTGGCGACCTTGGCCATGCCGATGGTCTCGAAAGTCTTGCGGAAGGCGGGCTGCAGGTCGCGTTTGTCCATCAATTGCGCGACGTTGCGTTGATAGAGCCTCAGGCAGCCGCCGCCGGCGGGGATCACGCCCGCGCCGAATTCGACCAGGCCGATGTAGAGTTCGGCCGCGCTCCGCACAGCGTTGCCGCTCATGGTGACCTCGCAGCCTCCACCGAGGGCAAGTCCGGCCGGTGCGGTCACCACCGGTACTGCGCAGTGCTCAAGACGGCTGGTGGCCGCCTGGAAGGCGCGGACGATCAGGTCGATGTCTTCCCAGTTGCCCTCCATGGCTTCCATCAGGAGCATCATCAGGTTGGCCCCGACGGAGAAATTGTCCGCCAGGTTCGTCACGACCAGGGCCTGCCAGTTCTGCTCCGCTTCACTGCAGGCGGTCATGACCATGTTCAGGGTGTCCTGGCCGATGGCGTTCATCTTGGAATGGAACTCCAGGCCGAGAATGCCGTCACCGAGATCCAGCAGGCTGGCACCGGGGTTGCGCTTCACTTCCTTGTCCTGGCCGCGCAGGAATTCGAAATCGAAGACCCGCGGATCGGCGGGTACGGCCACGAACCCGCCCGCCTCGGCGGTGGGGCTGTGCAGCATGCCGTCTTCGGTCCGGTACAGATTTTCGGCGCCGCTCTCGTACAGGGCGTCCACCCAGGCGGGCAACGGCAGGCCGTCGTCGCGCATCCTGTCGGTGACCTTGCGGAAACCGAGCGTATCCCAGACCTCGAACGGCCCCAGTTCCCAGTTGAAGCCCCAACGGACGGCCTGGTCGATCTCGGCCGCCTGGTCGCATATCTCACCCACGCGCATGGCGCTGTAGCTGAAACTCGCCGCGAGCATCTTCCAGATGGCCTGGCCGGCCTTGCCTTTGCCGAAGGCCAGCATCTTAAGGCGTTCAGACAGGTCGTCGATTCCCTTGCCCATGTCGATTTCGGGCAGGTTTGCTTTTTGTTTTTCGCGGTATTCCAGGGTTTCCAGGTCGAGGGTGAAGAACTTCTTTTCGGGTTTTTTCTCCAGCTTGTAGAAGCCGCTGCCGCTCTTGCGGCCGAGAAGGCCCTTCTCGTCCATCCGGTACAGATCGTCCGGCTCCGTGCAGGCTTCGCGGGCCTCGTCCTCCGGGAGGAGGGGATAGATGTTGTCCGCCACGTGGACGAAGGTGTCCAGGCCCACGAGATCGGCCAGTTTGAAGGTCGCGGTCCCGGGGCGGCCGATGGCCGGGCCGGTCAGGGCGTCGACCTCTTCGATGGTCAGGCCCATTTCGTTCATGACCTGGACCGTGGCCATCATGGCATGCACGCCCACGCGGTTGGCAATGAAGTTGGGC
>CBDUYZ010000398.1:0-2464 GCA_965371575.1 uncultured bacterium | reverse complement strand
GACCCTAATGACATTGGGTTAATAGTTTAAAAGGATATCAAAAATTTTCATACAAGATTCAGGTCATGAACGGCGAAGCTTACGCCGGGAGGGCAACACATGTCATTTGAGCGTCTTTTGAAACCGCGTTCCATTGCCGTTTTCGGCGGTGCGCAGGCCCAGGAGGCGATTCGCCAGAGCGATCGCATGGGATACAAAGGGGAGATCTGGCCGGTTCATCCCAAGAAAACGGAGATCATGGGGCGCAGGGCCTACCGTTCGGTGGCGGATTTGCCGGAAAGCCCCGATGCTGCCTACGTCGGTGTTAACCGCCACCTCACCATCGACATCGTCAGGGAACTTGCTGCGCGGGATACAGGCGGCGCGGTCTGCTATGCCACAGGATTTTCTGAGGTGGGTGAGGAGGGTGCCGAACTCGAAAAGCGACTTCTGGAGGCCTCGGGTGACATGCCCCTGATCGGACCGAATTGCTACGGGATCCTCAACTATCTCAACGGGGCGATGCTTTGGCCCGACCAGCAGGGCGGCCGGCGGGTCGACGAGGGCGTGGCCATCATTACCATGTCGTCGAACGTGGGTTTCAACCTCACCATGCAGCGGCGCGGCCTTCCCGTCGCCTACATGCTGTCCCTGGGCAACAAACTGAAGTTAGATGTCCATGATGCGATCCGCATCTTCGCGCGACAGGATCGGGTCACGGCGCTGGGGCTTTTTGTGGAAACGATGCCTGACCCCAAGGCCTTCCAGGAGGCAGTCAACGTTGCCCGAGAGCTGGGAAAACCCATCGTTGCCGTCAAGACCGGCCGTTCCGAGGTCGGTCAGAAAATGGTACTATCGCATACGGCCTCGCTCGCCGGTTCCGACGTCCTAGTGAGTGCTCTGTTCGAGCGCCTCGGCGTGGCTCGCGTCGATTCTCTGGAAGCGCTCATCGAAGCGCTGAAGGTGTTGCACGTTCTCGGTCCATTGAACGGTGGCCGGATCGGGGCCATGAGCACCTCGGGCGGTGATCTCACGCTTCTGGCCGACGCCATGGGGCCGAGCCTGACCATGCCCCCCCTGTCCGAAAAGGTGGCGCAGCGTCTTGGCGCGACGGTGCACGAGCGGGTAGTGGCCGCCAATCCGTTCGATTACCAGATGTTCGGCTGGGATGACGAGGACCATATGGCCGACAAGTTTAGCGCCTTTTTGTCGGAAGACTTCGATGTAGCACTGTGTTTGCTCGATTACCCAAGAGAAGACCTTTGTGACCAGACGTCCTGGGATGGGGCCGAGAGGGGATTTGTCCGAGCCGCACAGCAGACCGGCACCAAGGCCGCGGTGCTGGCGACCTTTTCAGATACGATTACGGAGTCGGTGGCGGAGGGTTTGATGAAAGACGGCGTTGCCCTGCTTGGCGGCATCGATGCCGGGATCGCAGGCATCCAGGCGGCGGTGGATGTGGGCGCTGCCTGGAGCCGGCCTCCCGGACCACCGTTGCTCACGAACTCCGGTCAACGGCCGGGCGGTCCGGTCAAGGTGTTGGATGAGGCCGAATCCAAGGGCTTTCTCGCCCGGTGGGGCGTGCCGGTCCCTTCGGCGCGAGTCGTTGGCAGCACCGGGGAGGCGGCTGCGGCGGCCGGAGAGTTGGGCTATCCGGTCGTCGTCAAGGCATTGGGCGTCGCGCACAAGACCGAAGTTGGGGGCGTCAGACTCGACCTTGGCAGCGCAGAGGAGGTGTCGGCGGCGGTGATGGAGATGTCGGGCCTCGCCGAGTCCTATCTGATCGAAAAAATGGTTAAAGGCGTCGTGGCCGAGCTCATTGTCGGTGTGGCCCGTGATGAGCAATTCGGCCCCTATCTTTTGGTAGGTGGCGGTGGTATTCTGGTCGAGATGATGAAAGACAGCGCGTCACTGCTGATGCCGACCACCAGAGATCAGGTGTTGCATGCCCTGGGTCAGCTGAAGTGTGCACCTCTTTTTAACGGTTTCAGGGGGGCGCCACCAGCCGATTTACAGGCCGCCGTTGACGTGATTCTGACGGTTGCGGGCATAATAGAAAATGATCCGTCGTCCATTATCGAGCTCGATATCAACCCGCTGATGCTCCTGGCCGAGGGTCAGGGGGTGGTTGCGGCCGATGCCCTGATTGGCCTGAACGCGAAACTTGCGAGTGACCCACGCAAAGTATCCGGTTTGATGAAGGCCAATCCGAATGAATGACTTCCTTATTATCGTGCTCAAATTTTTTGATAAAAAGATGCAAAGGAACCAAATACATGCAAGTCGATGGCAGTAATATCGAGAAATCCATCGTCGCGAAGGCCAAAGAGCTGGGAGCGTCATTGGCGGGAATCGCGAGGATCGAAGATCTGCGGGCTTCAAAATCCTATGAGGTTTACGCTAAATCGCCTTTCTACGAGCAATACGATCACAAATCGCCGAATTACTCAAAATTCAAGGGCGTGAAATGGCGCGAAGAGCACAA
>CBDUYZ010000397.1:0-2471 GCA_965371575.1 uncultured bacterium | reverse complement strand
CGCAGCTGATCCAGCCGCATGCAGTCGATGACGATCCAGAACACCTGCTTGCTTTTGCGGATCTCCGGTTCGATCCATGACTCGAAGACCCGCGGGCTCAGCAGTGGGGCCTCCACCGTCGAATCGCCCTCGGCGCCCACACCCGTGGCCCCGTCGGCGTTGACCCAGCCCAGGTAGTGCTCCCGCACGAATTTGGCAAAGGCCAGGTTGGCGGCGGTGAGCTGGTCATCGAGGGTTTCGAGCAGCCCATGGTCGCCGAACTGGAACAGGTCCATGCTCCAGGAAACCAGATCCTTGTAGATGCTTTCCCAGTCGACGGGCGTGGCCGCGGTGGCGAAACGGTCCCCGAGCGCCATGAAATTGCTCATGTAGTTCCGCGACACCTCCTCACCCGTCAGCTTGCGGGCTTCCAGCTGCTGCTTCAAGGTGGACAGGATCTGCAGGGGAGAAACCGGCTTGACCAGGTAGTCGTCGATCCGCTGGCCAATGGCCCGGGTCATCAGATCCTCGGCCTCGCTCTTGGTTATCATGATCACCGGGATGTGCGCGTTGATCTTGCGCATTTCCGCCAGCGTTTCCAGACCGCCCATGCCGGGCATCATCTCGTCCAGCAGGACGGCGTGGAAATCCTTCTCGCGCAACATCGCCAAGGCGTCCAGTCCGTTGGTCACGCCCTCCACCTCGTATCCTTTTTCTCCCAGGTAGCGGAGGTGGCTGCCCAGTTCCTCGATGTCGTCGTCGACCCAGAGTATGCGAAAAGCCAAGACGAGGCTCCTTATGTTCAGGAAGTGGGCGGACTCTCCGCCGGAGGCATGGTCACCAGGAAGGTAGTCCCGTGCTGGCTGGTTGATTCGATCCGGATCTTCCCGTTGTGGTACTGGGTGGCGATCCGCTTGACGAGGGCCAGGCCCAGACCCCAGCCGCGCTTCTTGGTGGTGAACCCGGGTTCGAAGATCTTGTTCCCTTCCCGGGCCGGGATTCCCTTGCCGGTGTCCGCCACCCGCAGCGCGACGCCGCCGCGGGGAAGATCCTCGAGCATGATCGTGATGGTCCCCTTGCCTTCTATCAGGGCGTCGATCCCGTTCTTGATCAGGTTTTCGAGCACCCAGCCCATCAGATCCCGGTTGAAGACAACGGGATTCGACACGTCTCCCTCACGCCGCAGCTGGACCCGGCCGCCCAGCTGGGGCAGGCGGGTCTGGAAGTACAGGATCGTCTCGTCAACCACCTCGGTCAGATCCGTGTCCTTGAGCTTGGGCAACGAGCCGATCTGGCTGAAGCGCGCCGAAATCATGCCCAGGCGATCGACGTCCCGATTGAGCTCGACGATCACCTCGTCATTGGGATCCAGTCGTTCCTCGAGCAGGGCGAGCCACCCCAGGATGGACGTCAGCGGAGTGCCCAGCTGGTGGGCGGTTTCCTTGGCCATACCCGCGAACAGGGCTTTCTGCTGCGCGTCCTTCTGGCTCTGCAGGGCCCAGAGGATCACCAGGAAGAACAGGGCCATCACCATCAGTTCCAGGTAGGGCATGATCCGCAGGCGCTGGCTCAGGGCCGACCGTCCGTAATGGAGGGTACCCACCCTATTATCTGCCTGGTCGAAGATGGCGAACGGCTCTTGATCCTGGTCGTAGGCCGCGGCGAGGGACAGGATTTCGAGGATCACCGGGTTGCTCGGCTTGGACATGTTCTCCCGGAACAGGACCTGGTAATCGGGCAGGGGAATACCGATCACCGGTTCGTTCCACATGATCGGGCGTCCCTCGTTGTCCGTGAGAATGAGTGGAACCTCGATGCTGTTGATCATCGAAACGACCGGTCTCACCTCGTCCAGCGGCCTGTTATCCAGCAGCAGGCTGGCGACGCCGGAAATGAGCTGCGTGGCCAGGAAACTCTGCTTCTCGACACTCTTGGACATGCGGATGGTAAAGACGGTGGTGGCTATCACTATGCTCAGTCCGCCTAACAGCAGGTAGACATTGAACAGATCCTGGCGCCGGATCTTCTTGAACAGAAGCTGCCGGAATCGAGTTTTCATCAGTCAATGTACTCCATGCCGCCCATGTACGGAACCAGGACCTCGGGTACCTGGATGCGTCCGTCGGCCGTCTGATGGTTTTCCATGATGGCCACCAGGACCCTGGGCAGAGCCAGCCCGGATCCGTTGAGCGTATGGACGAATCCCTTGCCGCCCGCTCCCTTGAACCGGATACCGGCCCGGCGGGCCTGGAAATCACCGAAATTGCTGCATGAAGAAACCTCGAGCCATTGCCCCACGCCGGCGGACCACACCTCCAGATCGTAACACTTGGCCGCCGCGAAACTCAAGTCGCCTGTCGCCAGGGTCAACACCCGGTAGGTCAGGTTCAATTTCTGCAGCAATTCCTCGGCATCGGCGGTCAGGCTTTCCAACTCATCCCACGAGGTTTCCGGGGCAACGAACTTGACCATCTCGACCTTGTGGAACTGAT
>CBDUYZ010000396.1:0-2473 GCA_965371575.1 uncultured bacterium | reverse complement strand
CGATCTTGCGGGCCTCGCGCACCATCAGGCCGCTGGTCTCGCGCACCACGTTGGGTTTTTCGACCACGGTCACCGTCTTGTAGCCGAACTTCTTGGCGTATTCGAACCCCGCGCGCACGATATCCTGGCAGCCCTTGCGCGTGAAGATCCGCGTGGAGATGGCGATGTCCTCGTTGTCGGTGCCTTCGAGCTTGCCCATCTGCGACGGGTGGGTTTCGGTCAGCTTGTCGCGCACGTCCTGGGGCAGCGGATGGTACTCCACGCCCATGTACAGGCCCTCGGTGTTCTGGCGGAACACGACCAGATCCAGGCCGTCCTTGAAGTTCAGGGGGTTGCCCGAGTAGCCCTTGCAGGGCCGCAGGTTGGTGCTCAGGTTGAACTCCTGGCGCAGCCGGACGATGGGGCTGCGGTAAACCTTGCCCGTGCCCCTCAATTCGGGAACCAGGGCGTCCTCGGCCTCTTCCTTGGGCAGGCTGGTGATGGCGCCGAACAAGGCGGCGTCCACACCGTTGAGCATCTCGATGGTGCGATCGGGCAGGGGGTTGGCTTCGGTCTGCCAGAACTCCCAGCCGATGTCACCGTGCACGTACTCCGCGTCGAAACCCAGCTTGTCCAGCACGATCCGGGTGGCGTCCATCACGTCGATTCCCACTCCGTCGCCGGGCATCCATCCGATCTTGTACTTGGCCATTTTCAGACTCCTTGAACAGATCAATGTTTCGAGACCCGCGGGGGGCTCAGGATTTGCACCAAAGATATCTACCGAGCACCTGAAAACCAGATATTTAGAACGACCCCGCCCCGATTTCGATGGCGTAGCCGATCTGCTCCCAGTTGAAGAAGCCCTTGTTCTTGATCCCGAATCGAACTCCCCAGAAATCGGTGCCGAGGGACTTGAGGAATCCCAGGGGCGTATGGCCCAGGTTGAAGCGCAGCTTGATGCCGGTTTCGGTCATCTGGTCGGTGTGCAGGTTGCCCTCGTCGTCCTTGTCCCACTCCCAGCCCATGGCGAAATATCCATCGAGCCAGCGGGAGGCGCTGGTGGTGTAGAGCAGATTCCAGGAGATGTCCCGCAGCTTCTCGTCCTTGAAGTAGACCCGGTTCACGAACCAGCCGCCGCCGACGGGATCGGACACGTTCTTGACGATCAGCAGTGGGAAAATGACGGAAATACCGAAGGTCTTGTCGCGGCTGCCGTGGTTCAGGCCGTCGAACCGGGCCGATACCGAGACCGAATTGATGAAACTGTCCTCGTCCAACCAGCGGGTAAAGCTGGTCATGTCGGTGTCGGGCACGATCTGGGGCCAGTCCTCGTCGCCTTTGTCGGCGATGAAGGGCACCAGATGGGGATCATCCGCGGCGTCGGCCGACCGGGGGAAGGGCCGCAGTTCGTAGATGGCATTGTCCGGGGCGTAGACGCCGTCAACGGTGTATTTGTCCCGCAGGACATGCCCCTCGAGCAGGGGTGGAAACACCCGGTATTCCGGAAGTCGCCTCTTGGCCATCCAGGCCTGGAAGCCGCCCGAGTAAAGACCGCCCGAACGCATTATATCCCGGACCCCCCAGGCGTCGTTGACACGCGTGTTGACATCGTAAGTCGGCGTGTAGATCCCGTCCTGGTTCTTGTCGGTACAGCTCGCGTGCTTGCCTTCCTCGACCAGAATGGTCATGGGGAACTTGGTGTACTTGTCCGAAATCAGGTTGTTGTCATACCAGAGGACGCCGTGGGCCTTGGCGATGGTGCGCTGGATCCGAAGCGCGTAGTGCGTTTCCCCACATTCGTCGCAGCGCTGGATGAAGGTCTTCATGTAGACCGCTTCGACATCATGTATGTGGGCGCCAAACCCTTCCTCGAAGGGATAGTAGAAGAAAAAATCGAGATCAACGCCGGCGATCTGGCGGAAGTCGACCAGCGTGTCAAGGCGATCGGCGTCTTCGGTGATGATGTCCTCGTCATCCTGATCGGCGCGTACCAGGAGGGTGCGGATCCGGTAGTAGACCACCGGGGTTTCGGCTTTGCCCTGGAACGGGAAAGCCATGGGCATCATGATGTCCTTGCCCTCGGTGTTCTCAAGAAGAGGTTCGTCGGGCGAGAACCACAGGATGGGCGCGCACAGGGCGGCGTATTGCCGGAAGGTGATCTGGGGGTTTTCCCCGGCGGCGATGACGCCGACGGCATCCTCAAACTTGCATTTCGGGCCGGTTTCCGTGGCTTCCTCCGGTTCGGTCGCCGGCGCGGATCCGGCCAGGGCGAACAGAAGGACCAACAGAATACTCAGCGAGAGAACGCTTTTCGACATGACCCATCTCCAGGTTGGCATGCGGTAGGTTAGCAGTGGTCCGGATCATGGCAAAGAAGACCGAAGGGGTCAACCTTCATGGCGGGAATGTCGTACCGTGCAGGATCCGCCCGCAGGGCCCTTTGCTGCTTGCCTGATCGTGGGCCTGACGTTAAGTATTAACCTGGATTATT
>CBDUYZ010000395.1:0-2489 GCA_965371575.1 uncultured bacterium | reverse complement strand
CGGCACCGGCCGACGGTATCATCAAGAGCATCGTGATTGCCGAGGGCGAAAAGGCCAGCGTAGGTGAGGTGGTGGGAACCATGAGAGACGGTAAGGAGGAATAGATGCGACTTGAAAACAGAGTGGCCCTGGTGACAGGAAGCAGCCGGGGTATCGGCCGGGAAATAGCCCTCGCCATGGCGCGCGAAGGCGCCAACGTCGTCATAAACTACAGTCGGAGCGAAAATGCGGCCCTGGATGCAGTCGAGAAAGTGCAGGCGATGGGAAGACAGGCCACCGCGATGAAGGCGAGTGTCACGGAACGACCTGAGGTGGAGCGGATGATCGCCAGGACAGTCGAAGAATTCGGCAGCCTCGACGTTCTGGTCAACAATGCCGGAGGATTTCCAATCAAACCATTTGCCGCGCTTACAGACGAAGACTGGGACAAGGTCATGGATCTCGATCTCAAGAGCATTTTCCTTTGTAGTCAGACCGCCATGGCGGTCATGCGACAAAGAAAAAGCGGCACCATCGTTAACATTGCCTCCGTCTCCGGCCTGGTGGGCGCGGTAAGCATGGTCCCATATTCAGCCGCAAAGGGTGGAGTCATCGCTTTTTCCAAGGCCCTGGCAAGGGAGAGCGCTCCCATGGGCATCAGGGTCAACGCCATCGCCCCGGGGATCATTGAAACGGACACGGCCCTCGGAGTGTTTCCTGAAAGCGCGCTCAATGCTTACACCACCTATCATGTGCCGCTCGGAAGGTTGGGACGGCCGGAAGAGATCGTGGGACTGGCCGTATTTCTGGCATCTGACGAGGCCTCCTACATCACTGGTCAGGTATATGCCGTTGACGGAGGTTTTACCATGCAGTAGGGGGATCGAGAGGGGCCGGAACGAGGGCGTGCAGAGAACTCGCGGGGTCAGCAGAGGGGAGTCCGCTGAAGGAGGTGCGTGTCCTGTTCAGGTACGCAGGACTGCCCACCTATGGACAAGTCAGCCTATGTTTGCCTTGCTTAACGAATTCCATACGAGACCGACATCACCGAGGAAAAGCTTTCCCATGTAGACAGGGCCGAAGAGTTCATACGCAACAGCAAAATCAGCCAGAAGGTCCGCGTGCGGCACCACGGGAACATCGCCAGGATTGAGCTTCCACCCGAAAAAAATTTAAGGTTGCTGGATGATAATCTGCGAAAAAAGATCGTGGATCGCTTCAATGCCTTTGGATTTTCGTTCGTGGTCTTAGATCTGGAAGGCTACAGCACGGAAAGCCTGAACCGGCTCATCGAAACGTATGCAAAAGAGAAAAATATGGATATTGATAAACTGAGAGAAACCCTTGAATGCCTCCAAAAGGGCCGGATAAGCATCGACGACTCCTTGGACCGGCTCAAGAAGCTCCCTTTCGAAGACCTCGGGTTCGCTAAGATAGACAACCACAGAGCCCTGCGCACCGGTGTCTCTGAGGTGATCTACAGCGAGAGAAAGACTATCGAGCAGGTCAAGGAGATCGTACAGCGGATCGCCCTGGACAGTTCCAACATCCTCGCAACACGGGCCGATAGGAAAGTCTATGAAGGGATCCGCGAAATCACGGAAGACTGCGTTTACCACGAACTGGCTAGGATCGTAGTTATCAAACCGAAAACGATCGAACAAATCGGAAACATCTTGATCATCTCCGCCGGGACCTCAGACATACCCGTGGCTGACGAAGCCGCTGTCACTGCCGAGGTTCTGGGTAACAGGGTCAAGCGGATCTACGACGTGGGCGTGGCTGGCTTGCACCGCCTCCTTTCGGTGAGGGACGACCTGTTCGCGGCCCGCGTGGCCGTTGTGGTAGCCGGGATGGAGGGAGCTCTGGGCAGCGTCATCGGAGGCCTGGTCTCCTGTCCGGTGATAGGGGTCCCCACCAGCGTCGGTTACGGTACTGCATTCGGCGGCGTGACCGCTCTCCTGAGCATGCTCAACTCCTGCGCGTCAGGTGTTTCGGTGGTTAACATTGACAACGGGTTCGGCGCAGGGTACCAGGCCAGTCTCATCAACAGAATGTCCGGGGATTCGGAAAACGCCCGGCTGACCGGGAAAAATTCGACATGAAAATAGCCTATTTCGATTGTTTTGCTGGTGCCAGTGGGGACATGATCATCGGCTCAATGCTCGATGCCGGGCTCGACCTGGACCTTCTGTCCGAAGAGCTCGGCAAGCTGCACCTGTCCCACTTCCGTCTCAACGCAGAAAGGGTTGTGAAAAGGGGAATAGGCGGGACACGGGCAATCGTGGTTATCGAACAGGACCACCACGGGCATCATCACAGGCGTCTTCCCGACATTTTGGGCATTCTAGATCGGAGCGGCCTGGAACCGGACGTCAGGGACAGAACCACCCAGATTTTCAGAAGGATCGCGGAAGCCGAAGCACGGGTTCACAGGGAACCGGTCGAGTCGATCCACTTCCACGAGGTGGGGGCGATGGACTCGATCATCGACGTCGTCGGAGCGGTAG
>CBDUYZ010000394.1:0-2491 GCA_965371575.1 uncultured bacterium | reverse complement strand
CTTAATGCCCTTAAAAAACAAGCAATTAGCGTCCAGTAAAAGGAGTCCCGCGGAGCCATGCGGACTCAGGAGACATCCTGCACCCTGCCGTCTTGCGATGATCCGACTGCTGGGATCATGCATCTTGCCCGTTACCGGTGGCCGAGCAACGGGCTCCCTGACTACGAACAACCGAAATGACAAAAAGCCCTTGACATCTCATCGGTTATGCTGTTACATGCTATCAGAATCCTGAGATTTTGGGGAATTGACGGAGGAAACCAGGAGGCTTGTCATGACCAAGGCCGATATCGTGGAAGACATTGCGCAAAGGACTGGTCTGACCAAGAAGGAAGTGGCTGAAACCGTGGATCTTTTCCTGGAAAAGATCGGGGATCTGCTGGTCAACGGCCAGCATCTGGAGATACGCGGCTTCGGCACCTTCAAGGTCAAGGAGCGCAAGGAACGGATGGCCCGCAATCCCCGCACGGGTGAGGCCGTACCCGTTCCGTCCCGCAAGGTGCCCGTGTTCAAGGTGTCCAAGATGTTGAAGGACAAGGTCGCCGCTGCGGGTTGATGTTCTCGTCTTCTTCCTACGGACGTCAACGATCGTCATAGGAACCGGTTTTCCGGCCTAAGAACCGGAGAGCCGGTTCTTTACGTCAGCGACTGAAACAGCGGGGTCTGTTTATGAATGCTTCATCTCAGTTGGATTCCCTGATCGACTTGCGCAGTGACACCGTGACGCGCCCCACACCGGGCATGCGCGAGGCCATGGCCCGCGCCGAGGTCGGGGATGATGTCTTCGGCGACGATCCCACCGTCAACCGGCTGCAATCCGTGGTCGCTGCTCTGCTGGGAAAGGAAGCTGCCCTGTATGTCCCGAGCGGGACGATGGGAAATCAACTGGCCTTGCGGGCCCAGACCCGGTCCGGCGACCAGATCGTCCTGGAGGACGGGGCACACATTTACCGCTACGAAGCGGGAGCGCCCGCAGCGCTGTGCGGATTGCTGGTGACCTGTATCGAAGCGCCGAATGGCCTGCTGGACTGGCCCCTGGTCGAGGCGGCCCTGAATCCCGACAACGTACATTGCGCTCCGCCGACGCTGATCAGCCTCGAAAACACCCACAACCGGGCCGGTGGCCGGATCCTGCCCCAGGCGAACGTGCAGGAGATTAGCCGCCAGGCCCACGCACGGGGTTTACGGGTGCACCTGGACGGGGCCCGTCTGTGGCACGCCCACGTGGCCACCGGCTTGGCGCTGGCCGAACTGGCCGCTCCGGTGGATTCGGTGAGCGTGTGTTTCTCCAAGGCCCTGGGTGCTCCGGTCGGATCGGTGCTGGCCGCCGATACCCCCACCATCGTCCGGGCCCACCGTTTCCGTAAGATGTGGGGCGGCGGCATGCGCCAGGCGGGTATCCTGGCTGCGGCTTGTCTCTACGCCCTGGATCACCATCTGGCCCGGCTGGCCGAGGACCACGAGCACGCCCGGGCCCTGGCCGCAGGTCTTGACCATCCGGCTCTGAAGGTGAATCATCCGGTGGACACCAACATCGTGATCATCGATGTAGCCGGCTCGGGAGGGGACGAGGCTCTCCTGAGCCACCTGGAAAGCAACGGCGTGCTGGCCGTCGGGTTCGGGCCGGGCAGGGTCAGGCTGGTTCCCCATCTCGAACAATCGACCGCGGATATCGGTCGCGCCGTCGAAGTCCTCAACTCATTTGCGGGAGCCCGGTCGTGAAAATTGTCATTATCGGAGCCGGTTCCGTCGGCTTCCAACTGGCCCGGATCATCACCCGCCGCGAACACGACCTGATCCTGGTGGAGATGGACCAGGAACAGGTGGACAAGGTGAGTGAGCACCTGGACTGTCGTTTCGTGGTCGGCAACGGGGTCAGCCCCGCCGTTCTGCGTGAGATAGGGATGAAGGACTGCGACCTGTTCGCCGCAGTCACCGATCGGGACGAGATCAACATCATCGCCTGCCAGACCGCTCACGTCCTGGGTGCCCGCGTCAAGGTGGCCCGTGTCCGCCAGGAGGACTATTACCAGGATCACCGCCTGCTGTTGGAAGGTATCGACCTGGCCATCAATCCCTTGCACGAGGCGGTTCACGCCATCCGCGAGATCCTGTTCCAGACCGGGGCCACCGAAATACATGAATTCGCCGGCGGCAAGGTGCGCATAGTCGGCGCCCGGGTGGCCCCCGGCTCCATGGTCGATGGCAAGACCCTGGCGGAGATCAACAGGACCCTGGGCCGTAATATAGCCCTGGTGACGACCATTGTCCGCGGCGAGGAGACCCTGATCCCCGGCGGCGACACGGTGATCCAGGCCGAAGACCAGGTTTTCCTGGCCGGCACTCGCCGCATCGTCGACCGCTCCCTTATCTATTTCAACGCCACCCAGCGCCGGTTGTCCAAGGTGATGATCATCGGAGCCAACGCCATGGGCCGGGAACTGGCCCGGGATCTTCTGGCCGCCGGCGTGAAGGTGAAGATCATCGACCG
>CBDUYZ010000393.1:0-2501 GCA_965371575.1 uncultured bacterium | reverse complement strand
GGATCCATGAGAAAAACGGCTGGACCTGCCAATTGTGCCATCAACGCACAGACCAATTGCACTGCCACCACGTTGTCCCTGTCTGGGCAGCTCCGGATCTTGCACGCGCGGAGTCCAATCTGACGACTCTTTGCATCGATTGTCACCATGAGGTCCATGGCAATGAGCTTGAATATGTCGAACAGCTCGGCGGTCCTCCGGTAAAAACCGAATGGATCAAGCGTCCCCGTGTAGCCTGGAACAAATTGACCAAGCCCAGATTGGTAAAAATTGTGGGAATCGAATACGTCGGGATCAAGGAAACGTATGATCTCGAAGTGGAAGGCCCCCACCACAACTTCATTGCCAACGGAATCGTCACCCACAATTCCGTGAATGAAACGAGCACACGTTATTCCATCGCCATAGACGCCGCCCAGAAAACCGCGCCCGACCAGTGGCGCATCCAGGCCAAGGACAACAAACAGGGCAGCAGCGGGTGGCTGGACGCCTCCGCCGGCGCCGATCTTTCACGCCAGGAAGCCGAATTCCAGGACGCCGCACGCACGCTCTACAACGAGCGCCTGGAACTGGGCATCGCCCGCGAGCAGGCCCGCAAGGATCTGCCGCTGTGTACCTACACCGAAGCCTACTGGAAGATGGACCTGCACAACCTGCTGCATTTTTTGGCCCTGCGCATGGATCCCCACGCCCAGCTCGAGATCCGCCAGTACGCCAACGTCATCGGACGGGAAATCGTCGCCCGCTGGATGCCTCTGGTGTGGGAGGCCTTCGAGGACTACCGCCTGGACGCCGTGGTCTTTTCGAGGATCGAACACGAGATTATCGCCGCGATCGGCGCCGACGACTTCGAACAGGCAACCGCCATCGCCCGCGCAGCCGGCTGGCTGGAGGTCGGAAAAACCGGCAAGATCCTGCGTAACCGCGAACGTCAAGAACTGGCAGCCAAACTGGACCGGTTGAATCTTCCCATCCCCTGGGACAAGTAGATCCCGGGGACCCAACCAGGGAGTCGCACATGGCCAAACGAATCGACTGGTACTACCACCGCAAAGGTTGAACGAGCAGTGCGCGCGCGCAGGGGTACCTTGCGAACCATGACATCGCCATCAAGGAAGAGACCAACGCCCGGGCCAAACTAGGCGCCGACAGGGCCTGGGAGATGGCCGCTAAGGCGTCACGGATCATCGTGATGAAGGGAAAGAAAGTTACGGATTTCGACATGAAGAAGAACCCGCCCCGGAAGGATGACCTTCTGGCCGTGATGCTCGGGGCGACCGGCAACCTGAGGGCGCCAACCATCATGCGCGGCAAGACCGTGCTGGTGGGGTTCAACCAGGAGATTTACGACGAGGTGCTGGGTTAGCGGTTTTCCGGGGACGGTTACAGTTTCAGTTTCACGACGACCGGCAGGTGGTCGCTGAGCAGAAGATCGTAATCCGTCAGACCGTTGCGCAGGAACATGTACAATGGAACGACCATGACCTCGGCGTCACTCCCTGAGGCCGCCTCGAACAGCGGGGCGGTGATCAGGATGTGGTCCAGGTGGCTGGGCCAGCTCGGGTACGACCAGCCGGTTCCCGGACCCTCGGCGATGGCCATGTCGACGAACCGGTAAAAATCAGGCGCGTCCAGAAAGTTCTGGAAAACGTTGCGTGTCGGAACATCGGTCAGAATGTCGTTCAAATCACCCACCACGAAAACATGCTTGTCCGCGTAGTTTGCCCGGATGAACTCGTCCAGCAGGAGACTGGCGTCCCGGCGGCGGGTTTCCTCGTCCCAGTCCGTCTCCTCGATGGTTCCGTCGCCGCAGCATTTGTAGTGGTTGTTGATGACCACGATCGGGACACTATTGAACCGGCCTTCGAACACGAAGGGCCGGCGGGGGAATTCGCGGGAATACTCGACCAGGATCTCGTAGACCGAATCGACCTGCAGATCGCCGTCGACGCGGTAGAGGAAGGCCAGGTTGATGTAGCGGTCACTGGTGGCCTGGATACCTTCCCAGCCTGACAGCCCTTCCCGTACCTGGCGGAAATAGGTGAACTCCTTGATTTCCTGCAGGGCGATGATGTCCACATCCATGGCTTCTACGGCCTGGATCACCGCTATAACCGTCTCTTCATCCTTTTTCGCGAAATTCTCCAGGTTCCAGGTGGCGACCTCCAGGGTGGAATCGGTGCCGATGGTGGCGCCCTCGAAGGGATTCTCCACGACGGGCACAACGGATTTCTCGGACTCGCCGCACGCCGCCAGTCCGAAAATCACCACCAGAAGAATGATTCCGCCGGCGTAGAGCTGTTTAATGTGTCGCACGGAATCTCTCCAGGTGATTCGGGCGGCTATTCAATTTCGCTACTACTAATATAATGCACCAGGCACCGTCAATCCAGTTCCCGCGCGAACCAGGCCTCCCCCTCCCGCCAGATTGGTGCCATGTATCACAGGAAAACCGGCGCAGCGCAGGTAACGGTAACCGGGCAGGACCCAGTTCAGATGGA
>CBDUYZ010000392.1:0-2506 GCA_965371575.1 uncultured bacterium | reverse complement strand
AGGCCGGATCATCGAATCCCTGCGCAGGGCCGGTACCCGCAACCCGGTCTTCCTGCTGGATGAAATCGACAAGATGGGCTCGGATTTCCGGGGCGATCCAGCCAGCGCCCTGCTGGAAGTCCTGGACCCCGAGCAGAACTCCACCTTCAGCGACCACTATCTGGAAGTGGAGTTCGATCTGAGCAATGTGATGTTCATCACAACGGCCAACAGCCTGCATTCGATTCCGCCGGCCCTGGAAGACCGCATGGAGATCATTCGGATTCCCGGTTACCTGGAACACGAGAAGCTGATCATCGCCGAACGGTTTCTCGCCCCGCGCCAGATGAAACGCAACGGCGTCGCCAAGTGGTCCGGCGGGTTCAAACGGTCCGCCTTCCAGACCCTCATTGATGGTTACACCCGCGAGGCGGGAGTGCGGAACCTGGAGCGGGAGATCGCCGGGATCTGCCGCAAGGTCGCCAAGCATCACGCGGACAAGGGAAAATTCCCCGGGGCGGTGAGCGATCGTAACGTCCAGAAATACCTGGGAATCCCCAAGTTCCGCCGCAAGCTGGTGGACCGCGATCCAGAGGTGGGAGTCGTGGTGGGCCTGGCCTGGACCATGGCCGGCGGCGAGATCCTCGAGATCGAAGTGGCCTCTGTGCCGGGCAGCGGCAAGATCACCATCACGGGGAACCTGAAGGACGTGATGAAGGAATCCGCCGAAACAGCTCTCAGCTATGCCCGGGGATTGTGCCGGGAAATGTCAGGAGACTGGTTCAAGAAGCACCAGATCCACATCCACGTTCCGGAGGGCGCCATTCCCAAGGACGGTCCCAGCGCCGGAGTGGCCATGGCCACGGCGATCGTGTCGCTTCTGCGGGAGGTCCCCGTGCGCACGGATGTGGCGATGACCGGTGAAGTGACCCTGCGCGGCAAGGTGCTGCCCATTGGTGGGTTGCCGGAAAAGGCGGTCGCCGCGGTACTGGCCGGTTCCCGGCACCTGATCATTCCCAAGGACAACGAGAAGGATTTTCGGGAGCTTTCGGAAGTGGTGCGGAACAAACTGACCGTGCACCTGGTCAATACGATGGATGAGGTTCTGTCCCTGGCTCTGGTGGACGGAGGCGGGAAAAGTGGCAAGGTCGCCGGAACCGCTCGCCGCCGCAAGGTCGCGGGGGCGAAGAAGGCCGCTGCCAGGGCGCGGAAGGGCTGAGCGGCGTCATGGTAGTTGAATTCGTCACCAGCAGCCCCGATTTGGCCGGCCGACCGGACATGATCCTGCCTGAATTCGCCTTCATCGGGCGGAGCAACTGCGGCAAGTCCTCACTGATCAACCACTTCCTGGATCGCACCAAGTTGGCCCGCACAAGTGGCAAGCCGGGCAAGACGCGACTTTTGAACTATTTTCTGGTGGAGGAAAAATTCTACCTGGTCGATTTGCCCGGGTATGGATTTGCCAAGGTCAGTAAACAGCACCGTGCGTCCTGGATGGCTATTTTCCGCCGGTATCTGCTGTCAAACGATCGGCCCCTGGCCATTTTCCATCTCCTCGATGTTCGTCATCAGCCCACCCGGGAGGACCTGGAGGTTTCGGGCTGGGTCCGGGAGTCGGGACACCCGTTCGCCCTGGCCGTGACCAAGATCGACAAAGTCGGAACCAATTCCCGCTCCCGGCGCTATCAGGAGATAATCCAGGCCCTGGGGGTCCCCAGCGACACCCCGTTCTTCCCTACATCCGCCGTCCGGCGTACCGGGCGGCAGGAGATGTTCGGCTGGGTGGAGGACCTTCTGGCCGCCAATACCGGCCAAGGGCGATTTGACGGGCCTATACAGCCGGAGGTATAATGGTTACTGACAGGCTATTGATGTCTGTTCTAGGCACTAGTAGTGGATCGACACACATGAGGATCTTCGACGTTGGCCGGTTGAAGCTGGAGCGCTGTTCCAGGTGACAGGATGAAACTCGGATTTTCCACAGGTTCGCTTCCGGTAGCGGCCGCCTTGGCGGTCTGTGCCGTCCTGTCTGCAGGTCCGGGCCTGGCCACCGATGTCGACATGGCCCGGTTGCCCGTGTCGGCCCCCAACCTGTGTCTAAGTTGCCATGTGGAAGAGCAGCCCACTTCGACCAGCTTCGACCTGAACCCCTTCGGCAGCGATTTTCTGGCCAACGGCCGTCTCTGGGACTCCTACCTGGCGAATCTGGATTCCGACGGTGACGATTGTCTCAACGGCGTGGAGGTGGGCGATAGCGATGGGGATGGAGAGCCAGACGGCAACGTGGAGGTCCAGGCCGGCAATCCGGGGGTTCCCGACGAATGTGGTTCGGGGTCACTGGTAGACGAAAAAACCTGGGGTGCCCTGAAAGCTATGTTTGACGGAAGCTGACGCCGGGGTGATACTTTCAGCAGCCTGCTAGGGCAGCCCGGCCATCAGTTCGGGCTTTTTTTTGGCGGGCTTGACCGTCTGAACGATTCCGACTGACCGGGTTCTCCCAAACCATGTAGATTTTGCAGTGGAAAAC
>CBDUYZ010000391.1:0-2528 GCA_965371575.1 uncultured bacterium | reverse complement strand
TGTGGTGCCCGGGGCGGGATTCGAACCCGCACGGTTTGTGGCCACTACCCCCTCAAGATAGCGTGTCTACCAATTCCACCACCCGGGCACACTCAGGTCACGTATCAGAATGCTAGTTGCCGCCATCTTCACCGGTGGTTTCGTCGTCGGCTTCCCCACCACTCTGACCGGCCGGGGTTTCGACGGGAATCTGTGCTGGCGTCTGCAGAGGATCTTCCTGGACAGGCACGTTGATTTCACCCTCGCGGGCGGCGTCTCCCACGACGCTACTAGCGCGTGGAGTTCCGCCGCTTGTATCGATCATGAAAAGCAGGAAACTGGAGATGAAAAACGCGACCGCCAAATAGATGGTCATCTTGTGCAGCAGACTCGTCATTCCCCGGGATCCCAGCAATTGCTGGGGCGCTCCGCCAGCACCGCCGAAAGCACCGGCCAGCCCACCGCCTTTGCTGGACTGCAGCAGTACAACCAGCACCATAACGATGCAGATCAAGACGTGGATGACAATAAGAAAAGAATACATCATGCCCATCCGCTCCCCGGGCTATCGTAGGTCACATAAGTGTCGACGGTCCGGCACAGGCCGGACCGGCAAGGGACGGAAAAATTAACACCCACCTTTCAGGTTGTCAAACCGCAGGGTCCCCAACCCGGATGTTCGTTAACCTCAGGCGGTTGTCAGAGCGGCGATTCCTGGCAACTCGCGGCCCGCCATGAACTCCAGCGAGGCACCGCCGCCGGTCGAGACATGACTGATCCGGTCAGCAAGACCCATCTGGTTGAGTGCCGACACGCTGTCCCCACCTCCGACTATGCTGCACGCTCCACCGTCTGTGGCGGCAGCGATGGCCTCGGCCACCGCCCTGGTCCCGTGGGCGAAGGACGGCAGTTCGAATACTCCCATCGGACCGTTCCAGAAAATCGAGCGCGCGCCGGCCAGGATCTCCCGGTACATGGCCACGGTCTTGGGGCCAATGTCCAGTCCCATCCATTCCGCAGGAATATCCGTCACCAGACAGTCCGATCTTTCGGCCTTGTCGTCGAAGGCATTCGCCACTACGCAGTCCTCGGCCAGGTCGAAGCGTGTCGAGCTGATACGGGTTTTTTCCTGAATCTCACGAGCCACTTCGATGCTCTCCTCATCCAGGAGGCTGTTTCCGATATTCAAACCGTGAACCTTCAGGAAGGTGAAGATCATGCCCCCTCCGACCAGCAGGGTGTCCACCTTATCCAACAGGTTGAGGATGACGTCAACCTTGCCGCCCACTTTGGCGCCGCCCAGCACGGCCACGAAGGGTCGCGCAGGATTTGCCATCAGTGAGCCGAGGAATTCCAGTTCCTTCTCCATCAGGAAGCCCGCCCGGCAGGTTTCGAAATGCCGAGTGACCCCGACGGTGGAGGAATGGGCGCGGTGCGCGGTGCCGAACGCATCGTTGACGTAGGTTTCGCCGAGCTCCGCCAAGCCCGCCGAGAAGCCCGCGTCGTTACTCGTTTCACCGGGATTGAAGCGGAGATTTTCCAGCAGTAGGATCTCCCCGGAAACCAGATCCTTGGCCTGTTTCACGGCATCTGGGCCGACCGTATCGAGGGCGAACTTGACCGGAGCAGCGACGAGTTCAGCCAGGCGGTCCGCAACCGGCCGCAGTGAAAGGGAAGAATCGATCTTCCCCTTGGGCCGACCCAAATGGCTCATGAGAATGACACTGCCGCCGCCGCCGATGATGTGCCGGACCGAAGGCAACGCGCACCGAATCCGCGTGTCGTCCGTTATATTGCGGTTGTTGTCCAAGGGGACGTTGAAATCAACTCGCATCAGAACCTTGAGACCGTCGGGATCGAAATCGGTCAGATCCAATATTTTCGGCATATCATTCCACCTGGTTGGGCCTACCGGGCCTGAGTGTAACATCATTCCATCTTGGCCGTTAACATTCTAAAAACCTCCATCCCAAGTGTCAACCCGGCGGCTGGAATTTATTGTGTCCGCCGCCAGACCCAGGGCCAGCACCCATCTCACGTCCCAACCAACGGACCTCAGCGATTCTGCCGCGGAGGCTGCCGTCCAGCCGCTGGTGACCAGATCATCCACCAGGCCTATCCTGGTCACACCCGCAGCCATCTCCCCCTTGGATCCGGTGGGCGGGCGGGCCTTGAAAGAGGCGACCAGGTTCCGGCGACGTTCCGGCGAGGAAGAAATCTTGGCCTGCTGACACGTGTTGCGATGCCTGACCAGCACATCGGCAAGCACGGGGGTTTCCGAACCAGCAGTCAATAGTCGCGCCAGGATTTCCGCCTGGTTGAAGCCGCGAACACGGCGGCGGCGGGAATGCAGGGCCACCGGCACCAGGGCATCCACCGCGCCCCATCCAGAGCTGGCAGCGGCCAAGGGTTCGCTCAGCATACGGGCCAGGTGGTAGGCCAGACCACGAACTCCATGGTACTTGAGCTGCCCGACAAGTTTCACCAGGCCGGGGTTGGTCGGAACTGCGGCCACGACCTGCAGGCGGCCCTCGTGCCCGGCGCCCACC
>CBDUYZ010000390.1:0-2530 GCA_965371575.1 uncultured bacterium | reverse complement strand
TGGTAGGCGACCCGGAAGCCGATATGGAAGCCCCGGTAATCGGGAGTTCCCATCATGCGGCCGGCTGAACGGCACATGGCTGAAGACAGCAACCACCTGCCGCTGCGAATGATCCGAAGTTCACCTTCCACTGGTCCGGACGGGTTCACCACGGGTATGAGGTCATCGTCTTCATAGAACATGAGGGGAACGGGATGATCCGGATCTGGACTATCGGGATCCAGGGGGATATCGGGAACCTCGTACAGGCCATAGTAGTCGTGACACCATTCCCACACGTTTCCATGCATGTCGGACAGGCCCCATGGGTTTTCCGCCTTGGTGCCGACATCGTGGGAAGAATCGCCCGCGTTGCCGCAGAACCAGCCGGTGCCGTCCAGAGCGGGTTCGTTACAACCACCGTTCTGGATTTCTCCACTCGAGAAGGCGGTCTGGGTGCCCGCGCGGCAGGCGTTTTCCCATTCCGCTTCGGCAGGCAAACGGTAGTTGGGAGATACCAAGGTCCAATCACTGTGATCATAGGCCCGGGTCAGTTCTTCCTGCAGGCTGAGCCAATCGCAATAGGAGGCGGCCCCGAACCAGGTCACCTCGATCAGGGGACGGTTGGCAAACTCTGGTTTCTTCAGGCGTAGGACACCATCCTGGATGTCGATCGGGGTATCCTCAAAGGCGAAATTGATCAATTCGGCGGTGGATCCGTCGAGGGCATCGAGCATGGTGGTATCGGTAGTCGTGGCAAGGGGGGGGTCGATATTGAGAGCCCAGTTGCCGAGTTCGACGAATTCCTGATTGGTGATCTCTGTCTTGCCAATGTAATGGGCATAGGAAATCTGAACGCGGTGCCGCCCCTCGTCCTGGTCCCGGCCGATTTCCGCGGGATAGGCCAAGGTGTCCCCCGATTGCAAGTATCTCCGGTCCCCGTCATCGCTGCCCATGATGAAGTCCGCACTTTCAATGCGCACGAAATTAGAGCCGGGGGCCTTGTCCAGGTATTCTCCGTACAGGGTCAAGGTGGCGTTGGCTTTGAGGGTCAGTACGGCGGGCCCGGGGTTGGTCCATTCCGGGACCGCGGTCCAGATAATGGTGTACTGGCCGGTCGGCATGTCGTGCAGGATCACCTCGGAGTCGCCGTGACGGAAGGAATCGCCTGGTCCATAGAGGTGCCAATTGGCTCCGATCTTTTCGGACGGCATCTTGATCTCGACGGTGCCGAAACCCACTTCCGGTGTGGACAGGTCATCGTTGCCGCAGCCGAAAATTGAAACAAGCAGTATCAGCATCGCAGCGGCGGCGAAAAGCGTGCTCAAAGGACCCCTAATAGGTGACATCGAAGACTCCATCCGGTTGTACTTGGCCGAATTTAGCGTGCAACCCTAAAAAATTACCCTTTCGCGGGTTTGGAGTCAAGTGAGCCGAGGCCTGGAACATTGCGCGGAAGGCCGTCGGCCCAACAACCTTCATCGGGAAAAATCCAAAAGTTTCGCTTTATTTTCGCCATGGAGAATGTTAGGGTCTTTTGCCAAACCTCCGCTAACGCTTTTTCGGGGAGATAGAACCATGAACTGGACCCAATTGATCACTTCGGAAATGGAAGAGACTTACGCCGTCGCCGACAAGTTGATGGGCATGCTGAACGATGGGGACCTGGCCTGGAAACCGGCCACGGGCAGCAACTGGATGACTTCGGGGCAGCTGCTGGAACACATGACGACCGCTTGCGGCATGTGCTGCAAGGGGTTCGTCACCGGGGACTGGGGTCTCCCCGAGGGGGTGGATTTCAAGGATATGCCCGAGGAGGGCATGATGCCCCCGGCCGAGAAGATGCCGACGGTGGATTCGGTGGCCACCGCCAGGAAAACCCTGGCGGAAGACCGAAAAGTAGGGCTGGCCATGGTTGAGCAGGCCGGTGAGGACGAACTGGGCTCTAATATGATGTCCGCCCCCTGGGAGCAGGGCAACGACAAGCTGCTCGGCAAGCATATGCTGGATATGGTGCATCACCTGTCCATCCACAGGGCGCAGCTTTTCTACTACCTGAAGTTGATGGGCCGCCCGGTGGACACCAAAAGTCTGTGGGGAATCTGATAGGTCAATCAGGGGTGGTGCGGGAGACAAAACCGTCATCCGCATCATCCGGTTCCTTCTCCGACAGGGTCCGCAGCAGGGTCTTGATATCGCGCACGCCGCCGATCGTGAACCACACGATCACCACCACCGCCACCGAAAGCTCGATCCAGATCTTCTTGTGCCAGAATCCGAGCCACCAGGAATCGTAACGAGACCAGTCGTCGCCACGGATCTCGCGGGTGAGAAAAAAGATGGTCGCGGCCGTGAAAATCAGCACCCAGACCACGTTCCAGCCCCAGGTCAGCAGATAGAGGATCTTGTCACGCCCGTCGAACTCGGCGGTGATGCCCAGAGCGCGCCATCCACGGCTAACGGTACCGGTGCCCGATTCGATTTCGCCCGCCAGTTCATACTTTCCGCGGTGCAGGAGGCGGTCCAGGTCGAAGGGCGCGTGGCCCATCGC
>CBDUYZ010000389.1:0-2536 GCA_965371575.1 uncultured bacterium | reverse complement strand
CGCAGATTATCCAGCACCAACTGTCGCCGCTCCTGGTGGGACACCTGGTCCAGCTGGGCCAGGATTTCTTCCACATGGGCCGGATCGTCGAAAATCATCAGGACGGGCACCATGTCCCCGCTGCTCTTGACCTGCAGTAGATCATGGAGCTCCTGGTCGATCTCGACGGCCCGGGCAGTGACGGTGAACAGGAAAACGCCCGCAAGAATGGACAAACAAAGGGCCAGGGCAGACGTGCGGAACATGCTCTCTCCTTGGAGGGGATCAGGAGTCACTGGCGATGTGGAAATCCGGGCTGAGCCCGACGATGAGCATACGATTTACTGAATAATAAATCAAAACAACCAGGTGTGCGAGGGGGTGTGCATCAACTTTCGATGACGTATTCGTGGGTGATGTCCGTGGTGTGGCCAAGCATGGCCGAAACCGAACAGTATTTGGTCTCCGACAGGTTGATGGCCCGGCGGACCTTCTTCTCGTCGAGTCCGCCCTGCAGTGTGTAGGTCAGGTGGATTTTCGTGTAGACCTTCGGATGGGCCTCCGCCCTCTCGTAGGTAGCGGTCACCTCCAAGCCCTTCAGGGGTTCCCGCATACGTTCGAGAATGCTCGCCACATCGACCCCCGTGCAACCGATCAACCCCAGGATGACGAGTTCCATGGGCGAAGGTGCGGTGTTCGTGCCCCCACCCTCGACAGGGGCGTCGGTCGCCAGGCCGTGGCCGGACGACGATTTGTAGACGAAGCGCATGCCCCCGGTCCAGGTGGCGGTCATCATATCGGCTTCCCTTCTCAGCGCAAAGGACGCACCGGGCGAGGTGGGTCCTCGTCTTCGACACGTTTCATCAGGGAATTGATCTCGGCGCCCAGCAGAAAGACCAGTCCCGAAATCCACAGCCATACCATCAGGATCACGACCGCCGCCAAGGATCCGTAGGTCTTGTTGTAGGCCCCGAAGTTCCGCAGGAAGATGCGGAAGGCCGAGGAGGCCAGCATCCACAGGATCGTGGCGGTGAAGGCTCCCGGCAGGATGCTCAGGAACCGCTGCCGAGCCTCCGGCGCGAAGAAGTAGAGGATCGACAGGGCCATCAGGTTCAGCATGAAGGCCATGGGCAGACGCATGCTGGTCCAGAAGGTGTTCGTCTCGCTGGCGATCCCCATGAATTCGAAAATGCTCTGGGTAATGCCCGGCCCCACCAGGATGATGGTCATGGACATCAGCCACATCCCCGACAATAGCAGCACCAGGACGATGGACATGAGCTTCTGGGCCGCGATGTTGCGCCGGGGGCGGATGTTGTAGGCCCGGTTGATGGTCGTGATCAGCGCCCCGACGGCCATGGAAGCGCCCCACAGCGAAACAAGCAGACCGATACCGAGCAGGCCCTGACTGTATTGCGGCAGAAGCTCCAGTACGATACCGGTCACGTACTCGGCCGATTCCCGGGGCATCTGGTCCCTGAGGGCGTCGAGCATCAGCGGTTTCAGGGACTCGCCCCAGGGGAAGGTGCTCAGCAGGCTGAGCAGGAAGATCAGGAAGGGAAACAGGCCGAGCATGGTGTAGAAGGCGATCTGCGCCGCCAAGCCCATGCAGTCGTCGTAAGCCATCTCCCGCTGGAGACGGATCAAAAACAGCCAACTTCGTTTCAAGCGTCGGGAAATTTTCATAGCCCGCCCAGAATGGCCGCAAATCACTGGGAAATCAACAAATGATCATTCCGAAAATCAGGCCCGGCCGCGATTTCACCGGAAACCGCAACCGGGCCTGTTCCTTGTCAAACGACGGTCCTGCTACTTCAGGAGCGTCATTTTCCCCGACTGGCTGAAACCGGAGTCGGTCGTCAGCCGGTAGAAGTAGGTGCCGCTGTTGACGGGAACGCCCCGGTCGTCCATGCCGTCCCAGCTGAATTGCCGGTCATACTGGCCGGCCGGCAGGACCGAATCCAGGATGGTGCTGACCTTGCGGCCGCGCACGTCGAATACCGCCAGGGTCACCCGTTCGCTCTTGTCCAGACTGAAGCTGAAGCTGGTCCG
Organism: uncultured bacterium; assembly: GCA_965371575.1. Taxonomy (GTDB): domain Bacteria; phylum Krumholzibacteriota; class Krumholzibacteriia; order LZORAL124-64-63; family LZORAL124-64-63; genus JAGLCY01. The sequence continues at coordinate 505 of CBDUYZ010000389.1, read as the reverse complement.
GGGGTTGAACGGGTTGGGATAGTTCGGATCCAGAGCGGTCTTGTAATCCGCTCCCGGCACGTCGGTGACCCAGTCGTTGGCCGTGCCGGGAGTGCCCCGGTCACCCGTACCGAAGACCGGAGCAACGAACGCGCCGACCCAGGTAGTGCCGTCGTTGTTGTCGCCGGAACCGGTCCACTGCATGGAGTGGCCGGTGGGGTCCGGCCAGACCGGGCCGCCGTCCCAGGCGATCGAGGCTATGACCTGGTCGAGGGTGTCGATCAGAATCAACTCGTCATCGCTGTTGCCCAGGGTGATCGAGGAATACTGGTAGAACAGCGTCACACCCTGGAGAGCCATGGCGGTGGCGTTGATACCGAGCACCTTGTACTCGCCCGGATTGATGATCAACGGACCGCCGTTGTTGATGGTGTGGGTGTTCGTACCCAAGTCCTTGATGGTCCACCCGTCCATGTTCACGGCGCCGGTGCCGGCATTGTACACCTCGAACCACTCGCCTTCCGAA
>CBDUYZ010000388.1:0-2548 GCA_965371575.1 uncultured bacterium | reverse complement strand
AATCCGTACACGACTGTCTCGACTCCCGCTTTCCGCATTTCGGAAAGCATCTCTTCATCGATGGTGTCGACCCGGCTGCGGACCTTTAAACTGAACTTGAATCCCGCCTCCTGGATGCCTCGGCAGATCATGATACATCTCTTCTTGTTGGCCGTGAACAGATCATCTTCGATATCGATATTGGAGTGGCCTAACGTAGCCAGGTATTCCAGCTCCTGCAGAACATTTTCCGCACTGCGGGGGCGATAACCCCTCTCAGTCTTGAAACAGAAATGACAATTGAAAGGGCAACCCCGCCCAGTCAGGATCAAATCGGTTGGGCCGCCACGGTCCAGCCGCCAGTAGATTCCGTCATCATAATTTTTCTTCACGAATTTCCGGTCTGGGATTGGTAAAACATCCAGGTCCTTGGGTGGGTCGATCCGTGGAATACTGGTGACGCTTCCGTTTTTTCGGTAGAACAGACCAGGGGCCTTGGGTTCGGCGGCATTTCCCTCCAGTTCCTTGACGAACATGCCGAGGGAAATATCCGCTTCACCCTGCAGGACGAAGTCGGTTTCCGGGAACCATTCCAGGGTCTGCTCGGGCATTGCGGAAATATGGGGCCCACCCATGAGAATGGGCGTTCTAGGCAACTTTTCACGCAAGGCCCGGCAGACCTGGCGCACAGCCTTGAAGACGGAAACAATGGTGAACAGGGGCATACCGACTAGATCCGGGGAATAATCCGCGATTTCGGCGATGAAACGGGACATGTCGTAGGGATACCGATCCCGATCAAAAACAGCGACTTCGTGGCCGTCGCGTTCCAGATTCGTGGCCAGGTAGAGAAGAGCCAAAGGAGGGTTGCAACTGTGACCGCTCCCCTTGATGAACGGATAGACCAGAGCGACACGCATGATTTCCCCAATCAATCTCAATGTGTCGGGTACGATATACCTCCTTTCGGAAGCATATGATTCCCTTGAAATTACAGACCCACCTCAAGTAAGAGGTGAGTGGTTGAGTCGAGCCAGGACAAAGTTAATAATAATCAATAATAATGATATCATAAAACCGTCCCCCATTCCGGTATTTTTCAGCTTGGCACCTCCATTTATTGGCTTTGTCACCCGTCGAAATTGAGGCCGGACCTCTTCAAACATTGACGCTGGTCTCGGGACGAACATAATTATGATTAATCACCCCGGGGTTGCCTCAGGTACGGTATCCTTTTTCGCCTGCGGAGTCTCTGTCCAAGGAGCCTGGAAATGAAAGTCAACTTCGTCGACCTCAAAGCCCAGTACCAGACCATCAAGTCGGAAGTGGACCAGGCAATCGCAGGCGTTGTCGAAAGCTGCGCCTTCGTCAATTCGCGTTCCTTCGAGGCCGACTTCGCCGCCTACATCGGCGCCGAGCACTGCGTCGGGTGCGGCAACGGCACCGACGCCCTGTTCATGGCCATGCATAGTCTGGGCCTGGGCAAAGGGGACGAGGTCATCACCGCCGCGAACACCTTCATCGCCACGGCCGAGGGCATCGGCTGGACGGGGGCCACGCCGGTGTTCGTCGACTGCGACCCGGTGACCTACAACATCGATCCGGCAAGGATCGAAGCTGCCATCACCGACAAGACCAAGGCCATCGTCCCGGTTCACCTGTACGGTCAGCCGGCGGACATGGATCCCATCCTGGAGATCGCGGCGAAACACGACCTGATCGTCATCGAGGACGCCGCCCAGGCCCACGGCGCCACCTACAAGGGTACCAAGACCGGCAACTTCGGCAAGGCGGCCTGTTTCAGCTTCTACCCCGGCAAGAACCTGGGCGCCTACGGCGACGCCGGCGCAATCATCACCAGCGACGGGGAACTGGCGACCCGTATCCGCAAACTCAGCGATCACGGCAGCAATGTGAAATACCAGCACGACTTCGAGGGCGTCAACAGCCGCATGGACGGGATCCAGGGCGCAGTGCTGTCCGTCAAGCTGCGCCACCTGGACAAGTGGAGCGACCGGCGGATCGAGGTGGCGGCCAGGTACGGCGAGGGTCTGAAAGACGTTTGCGTCACCCCCGTGACCATGGACGGCGTCCGCCACGTCTTCCACCTGTATGTGATCCAGGTGAACAACCGTGAAGAGCTCATGAAGCATCTGCAGGAGCAGGACATCGCCAGCGGCATCCACTACCCGGTGCCCCTGCCGGCCACCCCGGCCTATGCCGGCCTGGGTTACAAAGCAGACCAGTTTCCAGTGACTTACGGTATTGCCGACAAGATCGTCAGCTTGCCCATGCACGGTGATTTGACGGATGAAGATGTCGATCTGGTGATTGCAGAGGTCAAAAAGGTGGCAAAATAGCTCGGGATATGCTATAATTACTCATCGCTTGATTCAGCCGGGGTTCGGTCCAAACCAGCCCCCGGCTCTTGTATAATCAAGAATCGAGATAAGTCAGAGAATCGCGCTGCAAATCAAAGGGATATCAGGTTGGAAATGTTTAACATTACTGGGAAAAAAACTTATTTGATCATTGCTCCCCTTGCCGCCAGGTCTTTATGGGGGTCCAT
>CBDUYZ010000387.1:0-2569 GCA_965371575.1 uncultured bacterium | reverse complement strand
AATGCCAAACGATTGCGCTGGGTGGGCAGCCTGTTGATCATCGAGTCCCTGTTCTACGGCGGCGCCTCGGCCCTGATCACGGGAATGAACATCCATGACCTGAATGTCACGGGCAGCGAATTGACGGTGCACTGGTTCCTGGAAATCAGCCATGGCGGATTTATCAGCGGCTGGATCCTTCTCATCCTGAGCGAAGTCTTCCGCCAGGGCGCCGAAATGAAACAAGATCAATCCCTGACCATCTAGGAGGTGTCCCATGGCGATCAGGATCAAACTGGATCTGATGATGGTGCGCCGGGGTGTCTCCCTGACCCATCTGGCCGAGCAGGTGGGCATCACCCTGGCCAACCTTTCGATCCTCAAGAACAACAAGGCGCGGGCGCTGCGTTTTTCCACCCTGGAGGCGTTGTGCACGGCCCTGGAATGTCAGCCGGGAGATCTTCTGGAACACGTACCGGACGAGGAATGATCAGGAGCCCCACCGCGGCGCCAGATCCACATCGACCCCCAAATGGTCACACACCCGCTGCACCATGAAATCGACCAGGTCGCCGGGAGAACTCGGGCGGTGATAAAAACCCGGCGCCGCGGGCATGACCAGCACTCCCCACGAGCTGAGTTTGGCCAGGTTTTCGAGATGATGGGTGGCCAGGGGTGTCTCGCGCGGCACGATGATCAACTGGCGGCGCTCCTTCAGACACACATCCGCCGCGCGCAGAAGCAGCGTTTCACTGGTGCCGGCCACGATGCGGCCGACGGTGCCCATCGAACACGGGATGATCACCAAGGGACCCCCGCGGGCCGAGCCGCTGGCCAGGGGTGAAGTGAATTCCGTCCGGCCGTACACCCGCAACTCGCCCGGTCCCATGGAGCCCAACCGTTCGACGATACCTTCGACCGTAAGATCCAGCTCGACAGGTGCGGTCTGACCGACGGCCTCGCTGACGACCAGGTTCACCTCTCGGCCGGCGTTCAGCAGGACATCGACCAGGCGCACGCCGTAGACCAGGCCACTGGCCCCGGTCCAGGCCACTCCGATGGCGGGTTGGTTGGTGTTGTCGCTCATTCCTGCCGCCTCCCTCCCACGATGTGCGCGATGCCGAAGGTCTGGCGTTCGATGAAGACCTCGGCGAAACCGAATTCCCGCAACAGGTCCGCAAATTCCCCGGGCGTCAGGAACTCGCCCATGCTGCTGGGCAGGTAGCTGTAGGCGGCGCTGTCGCGCCCGACGATCCTGCCGAACAGCGGGATGACCGTGTTCAACCCGAAGCGGAGCGGTCCCGGCGCGCCCCGCGCTTCCCCGGTGGCCTCGCGGTCGTCGCGATAGAACTCCAGTACCATGAATTGGCCGCCGGGACGCAAAACGCGCGCGATCTCGGCCAGACCCCGCCGGACATCGGCGAAGTTGCGCACGCCGAAGCCCACCGTCACCGCGTCGACGCTGCGATCCCGAAACGGCAGCAACATGGCGTCCGCGGCCGACAGAAACAGCGCATCGGACCCCGGTTTTCCCCGCGAACCTTCGAGCATCTCGGGACAAAAATCCGCGGCGATCCAGGCGCGCCCCTTATCGGCGCGACGACAGGCCAGAGCCAGGTCGCCAGTGCCGGCGCAGAGGTCCAAAATTTCCCAGACATCGGAATCGAGACGCGCAGCCACGTTGTTCCGCCAGGCCTTGTCCCGGTTCAGGCTCAAAAAATGGTTCATGAAGTCGTACACGCCGCTGATGCGCGCGAACATGGAACGCACCTCGCGGCCATGGGCCTGTTCGTCTTTTACCGCCCAGGTACCGGCCTTGCGGCCGTGGATATCCTGGAAATCTGTCATTGGTTCCCCAGCCGCCCCAGCAGATCAGCCCACTTGCGCCCGACTTCATCCTTAACCGCAGGGTCCATCTCCACCACCGGCGGCCACACCCTTTCGTAACCCTGTTCGCCATGAAGCTTCCGCGTGGCGTCGACGCCCATCTTGCCGCCGTAGCAAGGCAGGTTGGTGGTGTGGTCGAGCTGGTCCACCGGCCCCTCGGAAAAGAACGTGTCCCGCGCCGGGTCCACCGCGTTGCTCACCCGCCACAGCACTTCGTTCATGTCGTGTACGTCCACGTCTTCGTCGACCACGATCACCACCTTGGTGAACATGATCTGTCCGGTTCCCCACAGCGCCTGGCAGACCTTCCGTGCGTGGCCGGGATAACGTTTTTTGATGCTGATGATGACCAGGTTATGGAAGCAGGCCGCAACCGGCAGATGGTAGTCGACAACCTCGGGCAGGGGAACTTTCAACAATGGCAGGAACAGGCGTTCGGTGGCCATGCCCAGCCAGCCGTCCTCCATGGGCGGCACCCCGACGATGGTGGTCAGGTAAATGGGATCCCGGCGACTGGTAATGGCCGTCACGTGGAAGACGGGAAACTCCTCGGCCAGGCTGTAGAAGCCCGTGTGGTCGCCGAAGTCGCCCTCGGTACGCCGCTCGCCCGGTTCGACGTAACCCTCGATGACGAAGTCGGCCTCCGCCGGCACCTCCAGGTCGCAGGTCACGGCTCTTGTCATGGCGACCGGCTCCCCGGTCA
>CBDUYZ010000386.1:0-2578 GCA_965371575.1 uncultured bacterium | reverse complement strand
AGACGAGCAAAGCGATGAAGACGAACTGATTCTTGAAGAAGTCATAGTCACTGGTTCGCGAATCAGCCAAAACCCGAATCTCATGGCGGCTACGCCCGTGCTGAGCGTGCTCGGCGAGGAAGCCGCCATGCGCGGCAACGTCCGGATGGAGGATTTCGTCAACACTCTGCCACAGGTATTTGCCGGCCAGGCTTCCGAGGTGTCGAACGGCGCCACAGGCACCGCGACCCTTAACCTGCGCGGTCTGGGCGCGAACCGGACGCTGGTACTGATCGACGGCCGACGGCTTCCCTACGGCTCGTCGAGCACCAGCGCTGCCAACATCGACCTCGTTCCATTGCAGATGGTTGAGCGCGTGGACATCCTGACCGGTGGCGCCTCGGCGGTATACGGTTCAGACGCCATCGGCGGCGTTGCCAACTTCATCCTCAAGTCAGATTTTGAAGGCGTCGAGGCCGGCTTTCAGTACGGCCTCCAATATGGCGACAACGATGACAACTTCTGGAAACAGGTTCTCGAGGCGGGCAATCAGCCGGTGCCCGGCCACAAAACCGACGGTAAAGAGACTACCTCTTACATCATGGTGGGGGCGAATAGCGCCGATGGGCGTGGCAATGTGACCCTGTTCGCTTCTTACGAGGATCGCAACGCCATCTTGCAGAAGAATCGTATTTACTCCGGGTGTGCGCTCGGCCAGGACGACGGACCTGAAAGCTTCGGTGGCTTCGGCTGTGTCGGCTCGGGGAACTACCGTCTGTTTGTCGGTCCCGGCGGCGCTGCCTTCATGGAGGATGATGGGACCATCGTTCCTTTTGCGGGCGGCCCCTCACAGACCTTCAACTTCGGTCCGTTCAACTTCTTCCAGCGCCCCTCGGAGCGCTACACGCTATATGCCAAGAGTCATTACGATATAACCGAAAACCACGAGGTATTTGCCGATATCTCGTACATGAACAACTTCAGCGATGCACAGATTGCGCCGACCGCCTCCTTCGGCACCTCCAGCTACTCCATTAACTGCGACAATCCGTTTATCCAGAATACCCCCGGCTTATCGTTAACCGACCTCTATGGCTGTAGCGCTGACGATATTGCAAACGGCACGATCATGAATAACCTCGGCGCATCGCACCGCAACGTCGAGGGCGGCCCGCGCAATTCCCGCAACGAGAACAGCGCGTTTCGCATAATCGCCGGACTTCGCGGAAGCTTCGCCGATGATGTCTGGGGCTATGAAGTCTTCGCCCAGGTCTCGGAAACCCGCGACCAGGGTGAGTCCACGAACGACTTCGTCATTGCAAACCTCGACCAGGCGCTCCTGGCGACCACCGATGCGGACGGCAATATAGTCTGCATAGACCCGTCGCGTGGCTGTTCCCCCTACAACCCCTTCACGCGACCAGGTGGCGAAACCGGGGTAACCCCGGAATCCATCGCCTTTATCCACGGGATAGGACTCACCAACGGCTCGACCTCGCAGCAGGTCTACGGTGGTAGCGTTCAGGCCGACCTCGGCGAATATGGCTGGCAACTGCCAACTGCCGATTACGGCATGCGCTTCTTAGCGGGTTTAGAGTCACGCAAGGACGAACTCTCCGCGCGGCCCGACGAGATCAGCCAGGTACCTGGCGGTGGTTTCACGGGCGTCGGCGGCGCAACCCTCCCGGTTGACGGTAAGGTGGAGGTGGATGAATTCTTCACAGAGTTCGAGATGCCGATCTTATCTGAGATGGCCGGGGCCCAGGAGCTCACGCTGCGCGCTCAGTACCGCTATTCGGACTACACAAGAACGGGTAACGACACCAAGACTGACGTCGACACCCATACCTACGGCTTCTCGCTGGCGTGGGCACCCATTGATGACCTCCGGTTACGCGCTCAGTTCCAGCGCTCCGTGCGGGCACCGAATGTGATCGAGCTGTTCACCGGGCAGAACACCAACCTGCCAAACCTCAGCCCGGCGGGTACCAACGCCAACGGCGTTCAGCTGTTCGACCCCTGTGCCTCCGATGCGCCGATCGCGTCACTCGCGACGTGCCAGAATACCGGCGTGACCGCGGCTCAGTACGGCTCGATTCTCGACGTGATTTCGGGCCAGACCCAATCTCTGACTGGCGGTAACCCGAATCTCTTTCCGGAGGAGGCAGATACAAAAACCATCGGGTTTGTGTGGACGCCGAGCCAGGTTGAAGGTTTGTCCGTGTCCGTCGACTACTTCAACATTGTCGTCGAGGACGCCATCCAGGCCGGAATCCCTGCGCAGACCACCTTGGACAACTGTCTTGCCACCGGGAATCCGGCATTCTGTGACCTGATCAACCGTGGTTTTGGTGGCACGCTGTCTTCCGGATCACCCGGTGTCGGTTTCCAGCAGACCAACATCAACATCGGTGAGCTCGAAACCACAGGTGTGGACGTCCAGATCCTGTATGCTTGGAACGCTGGAAACCATGATTTTCGTGTGGACTACGCTGCGACCGTCCTCGATACGTTGGACCAAGTTCCGTTCCCTGGCGCTGACCCAATTGTGTGTGCCGGCTTTTTCGGTGGCCAATGTGGTTCCCCCAGCCCTGAGTAC
>CBDUYZ010000385.1:0-2593 GCA_965371575.1 uncultured bacterium | reverse complement strand
CCCCGCACCGTGGTCAAGGATAACGCATTGGCCGAAACCGGGCAAATGATCCGAGAATTCGACGGTTCCGTCCGCGACCGCCGCCACCGGGGAACCCGAGGGCGCCGCGATATTGAAGCCGTTGTTGAGGGTGACGGTCTTGAATTTTGGATGCACCGAGCGTCCGAAGCCCCGTATCAGCTTGCCTTGCACCGGCCACTCGAGGCTGCCGGCCAGCAGGACGAGGGAATTGCTCCCCGTTTCCTGCCGGGCGGACCGCTCGACCCGCACCTGTTCCAGATCCTCCAGGACATAGGATAACTTCTGCTCGTTGAGCCCCATCTGCAGCAGCTCGTTCTTCAGGTCCTGGCGCTCGGTCTCCAGTTCACGCAAGGAGCCCATCTGTTCGGCCATCAGTTCTTCCAGCCGGTCGTTCTGCTGATTCTGCTCCTCCCGGGTCTGCCAGATTTCCGCCAAAGCGGCATTCAACCTGCGCTGCTCACGCCGGAGAATCCGTCCCTCGGTCCGAACCTCTTCGAGCAGACCCGCCTCCAGACGGGCAAGCGTCCGACTGACCTTGAGCCCGGCCAGGAATTCGGAAAAGCTCCCCGAGATCAAGATATTTTCCAGGTCGTTGCGTTGGGATCTGAGGTACATGGCGCGCAGACCCCTGGCCAGAGTCTCCTTGCGGCCCCTGTAGATGTCTCCCCGGATCTCCAGTTCCACGTTCAGCAACTTGCTGCGCTCCAGGAGCACGAGTTCCTGCTGGATCATGTCCCCCACCAGCCGGCGGCTCAATTCGATCTCCTTCTGGATCTCCTGGTGCCCCCGCTTGGCCGCGGCTTCCTCCTGGTCGAGATTCTTGATGCGCCGGCGGTGTTGACTTATCTGTTCATGGAGGCGATCGAGTTCCGTGGTGTTTTCCCGGATGCTCTTCTTGAGCAGATCGCTGTCCCGGTTTTGACCCGGCCGGACCTTACCCGGCTTGATTAGAACCTGCTGGTCCTGAACCGGCTGCTCCTGGCCGGCGGCCAGGGAACCACACGTAACCGCGGCTGCCGCCATCAGGATCATGACGATCATCACGCGTCTCATCACATCTCGCTCTGCATGGTCAGGTACTTCCGCATGGCGGCATAACTGCCGGACAGGCCCAGCACGACGCAGAACAGGATAAAGCCCCAGATCTGCTGGGATGAAAAGAAGACCACCCCGCCCAGTCTGCCGTCCAGCAACCAACCGGTCAGCATGAGGATCCCCATCGCCATGCACCCGGCCAAAAGACCCTGGATCATCCCCTCACACAGGTACGGGAGCCGGATGAAGGTGTTGGTCGCTCCTACAAGCTTCTGTATCTGGATGACCCGCGCGCTGGCAGCCATGGTCAGTTTGACCGTGTTGGAAATGACGAACACCGCGGCCACGAACACGATCAGGCCTACAACCAGGCTGGCCATCTGGAACCGGAAGGTCCAAACCTCCAGGGCGTCGATCCAGCCCTGGTTGAAGAGGATCTCCGCGACTTCGTCCCAAACGGCGATTTCCTCGCGGATCGCCTCCACCGCCTTCAGGTTGCGGGCTTCCGACAACAGGGTCAGGTGGTAGGAGGCCGGCAGGGGGTTGGAATCGAGCATATTCATGATTTCGGCATCCTCGCCGAGGCCCTCCTTGAACTGGGCGAGAGCTGTCTCGGGAGAGATCCAGGCGACGTTCTGCACCCCCGGAATGGTCATCAGCCTCGGCTGCAATTCCGCCATGCGTTCGTGACCCAGGCCGTCATGCAGGAATACCCGCATGTCGATGCCTGCCCGGGCTGTTTCCAGCAGGTGGCCCACGTTGAGGGTGGCCAGCGTCAGGATGGCCAGAACCAGCAGGGAGGAACTCATGATCAAAATGGTGACACCGGTGGTCAACTTCCGCCGGTGGAAACCCGCGAAGGACTCCCTGATCAGATAAGCAACCTGGGCTTTCTTAAACATTGACGCGATCCTTCCTGGCGGCCGCCCGGTACATCCTGTCGGCCAGGTTCACCTTGCGGTCCACCGGGACCCTCCGTTGCTCGTCCGATTCGATCCGGCCCTTGTTGACCACGATGACCCTCTGCCCGAAGGACTTGACGATTTGGTGGTCGTGGGTGCTGAACACCACGCTGGTGCCGGTATCATTGATCCGAAACAAAAGGTCGATGATCTCCTGGGCGTTGACGGGATCGAGGTTGCCGGTCGGTTCGTCGGCCAGCAGGATCTTGGGGCTGTTGACCATGGCCCGGGCAATGGCCACCCGTTGCTGTTCGCCGCCGCTCAACTGGCGGGGCAAGCGGTGCCTCTTGTCATACAGACCCACCTGGGTCAGCACCCTCATGTTGTTCTTGACGATCTGCGCATGTGATATCCCCACAACAAGTTGGACAAACGAAATGTTTTCAACGACACTGCGATCCTCCAGCAGTCGGAAATCCTGGAACACGAAACCGATTTCCCGACGCAGCTTGGGGACCTTGCTCCGACTCATCTTCGAGGACAGCATGCCCCGCACCATGACCTCGCCCTTGGTTGGGAAAACGTCCATGGCGATCAGCCGCAGAATGCTGCTCTTGCCGGCGCCGCTGGGTCCG
>CBDUYZ010000384.1:0-2598 GCA_965371575.1 uncultured bacterium | reverse complement strand
CAGGGAATATCCCACCGGGATCAGGACCAGGGTGATGGAGGTGGCGAACACGACGCCGAAACCCAGGCTCGTGGCCATGGGGATCAGGAACTTGGCCTGCAGACTCTTTTCCAGCAGCAGAGGCGTCAGGCCGGCGAACGTGGTCAGGGAAGTCAGCATGATCGGACGGAAACGCCGGACACCTGATTCGACTATCGCCTGCCGGGCAGACATGCCGCCGCGCCGGGCGCGATTGATGAAATCGATCATGATCAGTGAGTCGTTGACCACCACGCCCGTCAGGGCGACCACGCCGAACAGGCTGATCAATGTCAGGTCCAGGCCCATCAGGATGTGCCCCCACATTGCGCCGACAAGGCCGAAGGGGATGGCCGACATGACGATGACCGGCTGTATGTAGGATTTGAAGAGAACGGCCAGCAGCACGTAGATCATCAGAACCGCCAGGGCAAAACCGTGCTTGAGGCTGTCTATCGATTCGGCCTGCTGTTTCTGTTCGCCTTCCATGGTGTAGCGTAGGCCGGGATGGGCTGCCATGAGGGCAGGCATGATCTCATTGCGCAGGACGCCGTTGACCTCGTCGGCGTTGGTGATCTTCTGGTCCACGTCGCCGGTGACCGAGACGATCCGCTGCCGGTCCGCACGTTCGATGGTAGCGAAACCCCGGCCGATTTCGACATTGGCCACGCGGCTGAAGGGGACCTCATCACCGGCAGGGGTGCGGATACGCATGGATTCGATGTTGCCCAGGGACCGACGCTCGCTTTCGGGGTAGCGGATCATGACCTTGACCTCGTCCCGACCCCGCTGGATGCGCATGGCCTCGTCACCGTAGAAGCCCCGCCGAACCTGGCGGGCCAGATCGGCCAGGGTAATGCCCAGGGTGCGGGCTTCGGGCTTGATGTTCAACTTCACCTCGACCTTGCCTTCGCGGAAGCTGTCGGCGATGTCGATCACGCCGGGAAACTCGATCAGTCGGGCTTTGAGTTCCTGGGCCGCGACCAGCAGGTCGTGTGTCTCGGGGGAGGAGAGCTGTACGTAGATGGCGGAGCCGCCATGGAAAAGATTGGCGCTGAAACTGAGGGACACCGCTCCGGTCACCGGCCCGCAGAGCTCCCGCCACCGTCGGGCCATCTCCGGACTGGGAATATTGCGGACCTCGGCCTTCATGAGCTCGGCGTTGACCTCGACCAGATGGGCACCCCGGGCGGCGGTACCGGCCGAGCCCCCGCCCGGTCCGGACCGCTCGGACCTGGGCTGCGAACCGATCGAGGTCTGGACGTGGGTGATCACCGAATCACCCGGCGGACGCCTGCCGTCGAATTCGTCACGCAGCTGTTCCAGGGAAGCTTCGAGCTGATCCACGGCCTTCTGGGCGTCTTCCACCGTCGTACCCTGGGGCAGCGTCAGGGCGGCCACCAGGTTGTCGGCGTCGACCTTGGGCATGAAGGTGAACTTGAGGTGCCCGCCGGCAACGAAACCGATTGTCACCACCAGGGACGCCGTCGCCACCGCCAGCACGATGGGTCGGTGCGCCAGCGCGAAGGAAAGCGTTGAGCGGTAGGGGCCTTCGACGAAGGTATGCAACCCGGTATCGATCTTGTCCTTCATGCGGCTGTACCAGCGGGGACCGAAGTTTTCCTCCCGGGATCCGGAAACCTTGAGGGTGGCCAGGTGTGAGGGCAGGATCAGCAGGGATTCGATCAGGGAAAACAGCAGGATCGCGATGACGACCACCGGGATGTTGAACATGAACTTGCCCATCATGCCCTCGACGTTGGCCAGGGGCAGGAAGGCGACCACGGTGGTCATCACGGCCAGGGTCACAGGCATACCGACCTCGAGTACGCCTCTGGTCGCCGCCTCCTGGGCCTCGTACCCCCTTTCGCGCCAGGAGTAGATGTTTTCGCCCACCACGATGGCGTCGTCCACGACGATACCCAACGATACGATGAAGGCGAACATCGAGATCATGTTCAGCGAAACGCCGAACTGGGGCAGGACCCAGAAGGCGCCCAGGAAGCTGATGCCGATACCCAGGCTGACCCACAGCGCCAGGCGGAATTGAAGGGCCAGGGCCAGGCACAGGAACACCAGGATCAGGCCCACGATGCCGTTCTTCAGCAGCAGATCCATGCGGCTCTTGTAGATGATGGAACGGTCGTTCCAGGTGGTGATGCTGACGCCGGGGGGCAACTGGTCCTGCATGTCGGCGACATAGTTCTTCACGGCCCGGGTCACCCGCAGAACACCCTGGTCGCCGGTGCGGTAGACCTGGATGTTGGCTGCGGGTTTGCCGTCGAGATAGGAGGCCACGTCGATGTCTTCGAAGCCGTCGTGGATGGTGGCGATGCGGTCGAGAGTAACCTTGGTGCCGTCCGGGGCGGTGATCACCACGATCCGGCCGAACTCCTCGCCGGTGTAACGCTGGCCCTTGGTGCGCACCAGGATCTCGCCTACGTCGGTCTTCACGCTGCCGCCCGGCAGATCCAGGCTGTTGGCCTTGACCGCCTGGGTGATCTGGGCGAGGGTCAGTCCATAGGCCTGCAGGTTGCGCTCGCTGACCTCGATCGAGATCTCGAAGGGGCGCGTGCCTCC
>CBDUYZ010000383.1:0-2617 GCA_965371575.1 uncultured bacterium | reverse complement strand
GGCTTACCGCGATCAGTCGATTCTAGAAAAAGACGATGGCGATTCAGGAATGGGCCTCATGCATGGGTGCCACATGGGTGCCACGTACCTCATTGTTGCATTGTTGCGGATCGTATTGAGACCCTACTCGCAATGCAGCAGTGCGGTACGTGGCACCTATGCTCTCAGACAGTATTTTTCAGGACGTCTTTCAGCCAAGTGGGGAGCAGCGTGGCGAGGAAGACCTGCCGGCCGTTCTCAAACTCGGCCACCTTCTTGAACGGATTCCGTAAATCGGATTGGTCGTAGATCAGAACCCGCGGAAGGTCTTCGATGGCCCTCTTGAGATTGGCCAATACCCTGGGATACCGGGCTTCCAGTTTCTCGGTCGGGACGTCGTGTCCTCCTTGAGTCACTCGCATGGCTACGCGTTCTTCCGACTGACGGAAGCCGGACAGGCCTATAAAACACAAGGTGACATTGTAACCGGAATCCGAGGCCTTTTTGAGGAAATCCACCTTGTCGCCGACCGGGTCGGACAGGACGGTCTCGAAGGCAAACGACTCCCGTTTCCCAACCAGCTCCTTCCGCAGAGAATTCGCAATTCGCGCCGCATCATACCCCTCGAGATCGAGCTCCCGGCTGATGTCGTCGGCGTTCAGGAAGTGCAACCCGCTGGCGGCCAGGTGGGCATGGTAGAAGGTCGTCTTCCCGGCGCCGTTTGGACCCGCGATCGCCACGATCACGGGCCGATCATCCGGCGCCACGTTCATCGCTTGCCGTGGCGGGTGGATTTCGGAACGAACTTGCGGTGGACGAAACGGCCAAGTGTGCGCGTGCCGTCCTCGTCAATCCGGATCAAGTAGCCCGGATGATCGGGGGAGGGTTCGTAATGCGGATAGGGCTGCGATTCGAGGTAGTCGGCGACCCGCTTTCGTCCGGCCGGCGCATCTACGCCGTCAAGACACTCTGACAAGGGCCTGGCGGCGCCCGCCCGGATCAGAGCCTGTACTTCACGTCCACGCAAGAGAGGTTCCACGGAACGCCCCAGCGCCGCCCAATACTCGATCTGTCCGGCAATCGACCGTGCGGCCGTCTTTCCGGTGAGTCGGGCGTCCAACACAAGGTCGTCGGAGAGCTTAACCGGCTGACTCATGTGATGAGGGTAGCATAATGCTACCCGAAGTCAATTGGTACCAAGCCCGTCTCGAATATCCCTAAGATCTCTCTATTTTCTAGGGAGGCGGTGGCGGCTCTCGGATCTCAGACTGTATTCATGAACCGGGGGTTACCCAAGACCGGCGATCGGGTCAGCCACCACGCAGGGTATTCGGCGACAAGGACCCGACCATAGCGGTACGAAAGACGAGATCGGACTCGTGTTGTGCGGAACTCAGCGGCGGATGGCATTCAGTCGTTCATACCGAGCTGAACCGTCTGAGAAAAGGAACAATGATGAGAACGAATCAGCGCGTGAATAACCGTGATGAGGGAGCGAAGATGAGGGCTTGGGCGCGGCTTCTGGTGCTCGCGATGTGCTGCTGGCTGGCTCTCTCCGTTCCCGTTGCGGCACACGATCCCGCGAACGAGCAGGCTGAAGAGGCAACGGAGGACCAGGGAGCGCCAGATGCTGTATTGGATGAAGACGCCAGCGCTGACGCGCTCGCGAAAGCGGCCCAGAACCCGCTGGCGAGTCTCATCACCGTGCCGATGATGGCCAACTTCAACGCCGGAGTCGGGGATTACGACCGCAGGATGTTCAACCTCAATGTGATGCCTGTCATCCCCATCACGGGCAAAAAGTGGAACGTCATCACCCGTACCATGATTCCCATCAACAGCGTGCCAATCGATGAGACCGGTTCGGTCTTCGGCCTCGGCGACATTAACTTCAACATGTACTGGACGCCGGCCAAGGCCAGCTCCCTCACATGGGGGATCGGACCTAGCCTCAGGCTGCCCACGGCATCGAACCAGGAGGTATTGGGTAGCGGAAAGTTTTCTATCGGGCCGACCGGGGTCCTCTTCTACGGGGTTGGCCCGTGGACCATGGGCGCCGTCGCCAGCAACGTCTGGTCCGTCGCCGGGGAAAGCGACAGGTCAGACGTCAACTCCTTCTTCGCCCAGTGGTTCATCAACTACAACTTCGGCAACGGTTGGGCGCTGGGCACCGTTCCGATCATCACCTGCGATTGGAATGCGGACGTCGGCACCGGGGATCGGTGCACGATTCCCTTTGGTCTGCAGATCTCCAAGGTGACGAAAATCGGCAAGCAGTCGGTCAACCTCCTGGTCGGCTACTATGAGAACGTCCGCCACCCGGAGGGCGCCGCCGATAGCCAGGCCCGAATCCAGATCAACTTCATGTTCCCACAGAGTAATTGAGGAAGAGATACACGGTATGAACCGGGGAACACCAGGGACAACCAGAATCGACGGCCCGGCGATCGGGTCGGGCGCCAAGCGCATGGTGCCGATCCCGCGAGAAATGCATTTCAACCGGGGGGCTAGGTGGCGTGCACAGTGCCGGCCAATAGCCCCCAATAATCAACAGACCGAATAGAAAGGATGAAGAAAATGACAATGGACGCAGACTACAAGGACTTCGAGTGGAATGAAGCCGTCAAGTATGCCGGCA
>CBDUYZ010000382.1:0-2630 GCA_965371575.1 uncultured bacterium | reverse complement strand
ATTTTCCATCCCGTGTCGGGCACCCTGGGGTTCATGGATTCCCTGCTGGGCCAGGCCTGGCTGGTGGCGCCGGTGCGCCTGTTGCTCCACCCCACGGTCGCGGGTCTCTACAACTGGGCATTCCTGGGCAGCCTGCTGCTGGCCGTTGCCGCCGCCGGGGTTCTCTGGCGCGCCTCCGGCGGGGCGGTCTGGACAGCGGGTGTCTTCGCCCTGGCTCTTGTCGGCGCTCCCTACACCCAGGCCCAGATCGGCCACCTGAACCAGCTGCCTCCTCCCTTTGTCCTGTTTGCCCTGGCCGCCCTGACGGCAGCCTTGAAGGGCAGTGAAGACAGAAGTCCGACCGCCTGGGCCTGGTGGGTCCTGGGCGGGGCCTTGATCATCCAGGCTGCCTGGGGCTGGTATGGATTCGCCCATGCGCTCATCGGGGTCGCCGTGCTGAAGATCTTCTGGTTGGTTGGTGGTCTGCGCCGCGGCGAAAGCCTGGCCGGGCACATCGTCCCGGTTGTCCGCCGGGCATGGCTGCCTGCGGTTCTGACCGGCGCGGCGGTGGTCATTCTCGCGGTTCCCCAGCTGAAGCTTGCGGACCGCTATCCCGAATTCACGCGACAGACCGACGAGGTCCGGCTCGGCAGTGCTGATATACAGCATTTACTGAACCGGGGAGTCTACCGGAGCGAACCCGCCGACTGGATCGGCCGGGGAACGACGGGTCCGACTCGCTACAAGGGACGCGACCGGCAGGTGTTGAATCCGGGCTGGGTGGCCCTGGTCTTGGCGGTGATCGGGTGGTTTTTACGAGATGGGATTTCCGCGTCTCGGCGGAGGATGGGCGCCGGGTTGCTGGCCATGGGGGTGGTGGGACTGATCCTGGCCTTCGGGGATTCGGTGGGTCTGCCGGGTACCGACCGTCGGATTTCGTTGCCCCTGGAGTGGCTGCGGAATGCCGTCCCGCCCTTCAAGGCCTTCCGTGAAGCCTGGCGGTTCTCCTGGCTGTTTGTGATTGCCGTGGCCTGGTGGTCGGCGGTCGGTGTCGAGGGCCTGGCCCGTCGGAAGGGACTGATCGGCCGCCTGACGCCGGCGGCGGTGGCCCTGCTGATCCTGGTGTCCCTGCCTGCCGCCCTACCAGCGTTGAAGGTGCCTCTGGCCGGGCATCCCGTCTGGCCCGCCTTTCCGCAAACCGGTCCGGTGGTGACCCTGCCCGCTCCGGCCACGGAGTATGTCGAAGATGTCACCGAAGCCCTCTGGATCGCCCGGGCCCTTGAAACGGGCCAACCGGTGACCGGGGGAGCCACGGGCTGGGTGCCGCCCGAAATCGTGGGATTCCGGGTGCGACTCAAGGCCTGTGAGGAGGGGGAACTCGCTCCGGCCCTGCTGTTCGCGGCCTGGAAGGACCTGGGAATCGTCTCCGCGGAAATCGCCCTGAGACCCGGGGATGAGCGCCGCACGGATTTCTGGCGGGAAACCCTTTTGGCCGCGGGTGCGGAGCGGAGCGACCCCTGGCCGCACCCGGGGTATGAGATGTACTATCTGCCTTGAGCAGTGCGTTCCGAATCCGTCAGTCGCAACGGCACAACAGACAAAGGATTGCCGGACATGGCCTTTTAGTCCGACTTCGCGGGTCATTACGAAAAAATCTTTCCTTTTCGCCGGGCCGTGGCCGAATTCCTGGATCACTGGCTGCCCGCCGAAGGCAGGGTCCTGGATATCGGCTGCGGAACGGGCAGCTACTGCGCGGCCCTGGATGAAACCGGGCGGCGCACCCTGGGCGTCGATCTCGATCCGGGGATGATCGACGAGGCGGCCCGGTTCCATCCCGCGGGGGAATTCCGGATCCTGGGCATGGAGGGAATCGGTCTGCTCCCTGCGGGAGGATTCGCGGGCGTGTTCTGCGTCGGCAATGTTCTGCCGCATCTGTCGGCCCACCGACTGGCCGGGTTCCTGGTGGATGTCCAGAGCCTGCTGGCCCCGGGTGGGGTTTGGATCTACCAGACCGTGAATTTCGATCCAATCATGGGCGAAGACGACTTCATCTTTCCGGAAATCAACCTGCCGACGGAACAGTTGACCTTCCTGCGCTGGTACGACGACATCGGGACCCAACGCCTGACTTTCCACACGAGTCTGGCCGGACCCGAGGGTGAGATCTTCGCGGGGGAAGTGTCTCTGTACCCCCGCACCAGTGTCGATTACAGCATCGGACACAAGGCGGCGGGATTCAAGAAACTGGGTCATTTCGCCGACGTCTCTGGCCGGGGGTTCAATTCTGAGGAACATTCCGGCAGCGTGTTCGTCTGGCGGAAACCCTGATCGTTCGGGACCATTCGGGACCATTCGGGACCGGCTCTTGTAATACCGGACAAAATTTGGTATAATAAATAACAGTTGAGTCACGCCTGTCCGTGCTGCGGACAGGCTCCTTGTTACCGGAAAGTCTTACGTGCAGCAGCAAGATCGCATCTCGATCAACCGCCGATGGTGGTGGCTTAACCGCCGGACGGCGAGGTGCGCGCTGCTGTAACGATATTCATCAAGCGCAATCCAGCCGCCGGCTTCTTCAGGAAGCCGGCGGCTTTTTTTTCGTGCGCCAGGCATGGCGCGTAGCGCCTTGACTGGCGCTGTTCCGGCCACTG
>CBDUYZ010000381.1:0-2630 GCA_965371575.1 uncultured bacterium | reverse complement strand
CGCGGGACTCGTGGCCCGCCGAACAGTTTCTTAACCCGAATTATCCTGTTCGCCACGCTGGTAGCTTAGCCCGTATTATTCATGAATCGCTACGGCGATTCATGAATAATCCGGGTTAGCGAACAGGATAATTCGGGTTAATCACTTGATCATGGTCAACTTGATGGTCTGCATCTCGTGCTTGCCCTCCACCAGGGCGATATAGGCCCCCGTGCTCACGCGCCGGCCTGCCCCATCGGTCCCGTCCCACCTGACCTCCTGGGACCCGCTCTGGAAGACACGGCTGGCCAGGGTCTTGATCCGGCGCCCATCCAGGGTGTAGATGGAAACCCGCGTCTGCTGGGATTGACCGAGGTGGAAAGAGATCGAGGTCGAGGGATTGAAGGGATTGGGCCAGACTTTCAGGTCCCGGATCCCCTGAAAATCAGGCACCGAGAGCAGCTTGACCTCGCCGAGCAGGGACCACTCCCCCTGGTCGTCCACGATATAGAGACGGTAGACATATTGCTGACCGCTGTCGGACTTGGAGAAGAGGTCCTCGCCGACGTAGAACCCACCGCCCTCGTCGCGGAAGGGAATTTCCCATTCCTCGCCACCGGATTCCAGGGTTCCGGTGAGGCGGAAGCGTGGAGTGTCCCCGCTGGAAAGAGTCTGCCAGGACAGATGGGCGTAATCCCCGCTCCAGTCCACCTCGAATGAGGACAGCCAGGTGGCGACTCCGGTGCAACCGACCGGCCAAGCGCCGATGGCTCCACAGGAGTTGTCGTCCGGTCCGCAAGGCGAACCATCCTGAAGGAAAAATTCGGAATCCAGGCCGGAACTCTCGGAGCAGAAAACTGGATCGGCCGACAGGTTGTCCTGGATCGAGCCCTGATCGGCGATGGTGCCCACCCAATCGCCCAGGCTATTGCCGTACAGATCGGTGCAGGAAATCCCCGGCACTGCGGCGCCCTGCGCGGCGATGCCGGTGCCTTCCTGGAAGGCGATGATGGAATTGGTAACCCGGGGCGAGGAGTCGTGACAGAAAAGGCCGCCACCGCTGATACCAGCGGAATTGCCGGTGATCGTGCAGTTTTCCAGGTTCGTTTCCGCGTCCTGGAAACTGGCCAAGGCGCCTCCGTATTGAGCGTGATTCCCGTAGAAGGTCGAGTTGGTGAAAACGGGAGTGGCCTGAAAATCGGAGAAAACGGCCCCACCGAAGCCAAGGTCCCCGATGGCCGCATTACCCTTGAAACGGCAGTCCGTGACGATGGGAGACGAGTCCGCACGGCAGGACAGGCCCCCTCCCCAGGCGGCGATGTTGTTTTCGAAGTCACAATCCCGGAACAGGGGAGAGGATCCGTAACTGCAATCAACGGCTCCGCCGCCGCCGTTGAGGGCGCTGTTGTCGATGAAGACGCAACTGGTGAGCACGATGTCGGAATTGTTGCAGCGAAGGGCCCCGCCGTGGCTGTCAGCCTCATTGCTGGAGAATACACAATTGGAAATGTGCAGGCTGCTGTTGCTCGAAAGAATCGCGCCGCCGCTCTGGTCATAGCTGGATGGACCGGTGGCCCGGCCATTGGCCAGGGTGAGATTCTCGATATAGCTGGGCTGTACGATGCTTTCGCACAGGATGAGGCGGCCCCCGTGGCCCCCGTCGATGATGACATCCTCGGGCCGCGCGCCCATGCCTCTCAGAACGACGCCCTCGGGCAGGACGAGATCCTTTTCCGCATAGGTTCCCGGCGCGATTTCGATGCGGTCCCCGGACTGGGCGGCTGCCAAAGCTGCCTGTATGACGGGATAGTCGCCAGGTACCGAAAAAGTAACTGCGTGGGCGGTTAATGGGGATTGGGAAATAACAGAAACAACGCCAAGGGCGATAAGAACTTTACCTGTCATTTTATCAAATTCCTCCGTGAATTTTCTGAGCTTACAACCTCCCTCCCCGGGAACTGTACTCAAGGGCAGCCTTTTGCCGCCGGGGTAAATATGGGGATCGGTATCCCGGTTTGGCAACCCTGAAATTAATTTTTCAGGCGCTATGGTGGGTAATCAAGGGTGATTTTTGTTTTCATACCCTATTTTACATCTGAAGAAAATCGATATATATTTGTTGGAGAACGGAATAGTTACAAGCCGAGTTTGTGCAAATTTGCGCAACTGCTTAAATAACGGAAGTAAAAAAATGGAAAAGAAAAACAGGTCGACAGTTTGGAAGGTACTCCTGGCCGTGGTAGTGGTCTCGGCGGTGGGCATCGGGACCGCCCTGGTCCAGGAAAACAAGACCTCCAGCAGTCAGGCCGCCCCGGACGTGGAGTTCGTCTGGACCCCGCCCAATACCGGCACACCCGTTCACCATTATTTGTCCCAAGTTCTGGTCAACGAGAGGGACACCCTGTATTTCGCTCCGGTGACGACCGAGTCGATCATGTTGCCGGTCGTCTACGGCAACAAGTACCGCATCAGGGTGGCCGCCGTGGATGCCGACGGTATCCAGGGGCCCTTGTCCATCTGGTCGTTGCCATATACTCCCGAACTGGCCCCGCCCGGTTTCTGACCCGGTTATTTTCTCCACCTTGATTCTCTTAACCCGGAATTGATTTTTCTACTCCTGCGGGTCGGGGTATGTTCTGATCATCTGATCA
>CBDUYZ010000380.1:0-2633 GCA_965371575.1 uncultured bacterium | reverse complement strand
GCCCTGGCAGCCACGATGAAACGCTTTCGCAATCGACGCTGGCGTTTGTTTGCGGCGCTGGCCTTGGGCCTGCTGTTGACCGCCCAGATCGGCCTGGCCGTGCACGGCGCCTCCCATCTGCACTGGGTCGGCGAGGCCGGCAATTGCCAGCTTTGCGTCCTCAATTCCCACCTCGTCGCCGAAACCCCTGCCGCTCCGGACCTGGAGCCCGCGCGGCTTGTCGTTGTCTTGCTCCCGGAAGAAGCGGAAGCCCCCGCCGATTCCATTTCCCAGGTTCCGGGCGCCCGCGGGCCGCCCGCCGTTTCTGTCTGATATCTGGTTTCCCTGACCACACCCCCACGGAACCCAATCAAGACGGAGACAATCATGCCCAGTCCGGTTCGAACCCTGCTTTTCCTGACAATCTTTTCAGGACTGCCTGTGCTGGCCGGCGCCCAGTCGAGCACCCTGACCGGGGCTTCCCGGTCCATGAACCCCGCCATCAGCGTCAACGGCTTGATCCGCGGGCAGGCGTCCCGGGACAATCCCACCGGTGATCTGAACGGATTCAAGATCGACGGCGTGGAAGTCCAGTTCACCTCCATGGTGGATCCCTTCTGGAAGGCCAACTTCAACATCGGCATGCATCCGGAACACGCCCACGACGAGGACGGGACAGCCGACTCACACGCGCCCGACATGGTCGTCCATGTGGAGGAGGCGTTCATCGACGGCCAGTCCTTGCCCGCGAACCTGGGCCTCAAGGTGGGCAAGTTCGCCCTGCCCTTCGGCAAGCACGCCCCGTTGCACATGCACCAGTTTCCCTTTGCCGATGCTCCGGTGGTGATCGCCGCGTTCCTCGGGGACCACATCTTCTCGGACACCGGCGCGATGGGGACGGTCACCGTGCCGGTGCCCTGGTACGCCGATGTCCGCATCTACGGGGTCAGCGGCGAGGCAATGCCGTTCGATGCCCATAACAAGAGCCTGGCCGGCGGCGGGCGTCTGACCAACTTCTGGGACATGACCGAAGACGCGACTCTCGAACTGAGCGGATCGTACCTGCACGGTCCCGACGCCCGCCATCCCGGTGAAAACAAGAAACTGGACATGTACGGGGCGGATCTCACCTGGAAGTGGGTCTCTTCGGCCCGTACCCGCGGGCCGGCACTGACCATGACCGTCGAAGCGCTGTGGCCGGATTACGAGGAGGGTGAAGGCGACCCCTGGGGCTGGTACAGCCTGGCCCAGTACCGCTTCCACCGCAACTGGTGGGCGGGGCTGGGGGCAGGACAGGCCGACGCCGGGCTGGATCACCATGAAGATGAAGCCGACGACCACGGGTTGGCAGGCGATCTGCGGGAATACAAGGTCAACCTGACGTTTGCGCCCAGCGAATTCAGCGCCCTGCGGGCCGAATTGGGCTACTACCAGGACAAGGTAACCATGGAGGATGATCTGCGGTTCATCGTCCAGGCCAACTTCACCATCGGGTCGCATCCGGCCCACTTGTATTGAGGAGGATCGACATGCTGAGCATCTGCAACCCTGATTCAGCGGGTCGTCACACGCCGGCCCGGATGTGCATTTTCATGGCCTTGCTGTCGATTGGTCTGTGCGTGTCCATTCCGGAACAGGCGTTGGCCAAGGTCAAGGTTGTGGCCACGCTGGCGGATCTGGGCTGGATCGCCGAGCAGGTCGGAGCAGACGACGTGGAAGTGGAATTCCTGTGCCAGGGTCATCGCGATCCCCACTTCCTGCCCGCCAAACCTTCCCTGGCCCGCAAACTGAAGAAGGCCGACCTGTTGGTCTACAGCGGGCTGGAACTGGAAATCGGCTGGCTGCCGCTGCTGCTGAATGCGGCCCGCAATCCCCGGATTCGTCCAGGTCAGCAGGGGGAACTGAACTGTGCCCTTGCGCTCGGCAAGGGGGAAATCCTGGAGGTTCCGCTGGGGGAGGTGGATCGATCGCAGGGCGACATCCATCCCTTGGGCAATCCCCATTATCTGCTCGACCCCCACAACGGCATCGCGGTCGGCCGCCTGATGGCTGAACGTCTGGCCCGGATCGATCCGGAAGCCGCCGACCGCTATCGGCACCGGGCGGACAATCTGGCCCGGGAAATCGAAGCCCGCCTGCAGGACTGGGAGACCCGAGTGGACGGCCTGACCGTCAAAAAAGTCATCGTCTATCACCAGCAGTGGGAGTACCTGGTCGATTGGCTGGGGTTGGACATCATCGGTGTCATAGAGAACCGACCCGGAATTTCCCCGGCGCCCCGCCATGTCGAGGGCTTGATCGAACTCGGGCGCCGGCAGGGGCCGATCCTGGTGATCGCGGCAACCTGGGACCACGTAGAGGCGGCGGGCCGGGTCGCCGAAAAAACCGGTTCGGCTCTGGCGGTGATGCCTGGCTCGACCTACGCCACCGAGGAAGCTGCCGGATACCTTGATCTGTTCGAGGTCATCTGCGGCAAGCTCGAGGCAGCCGCACAGACCGGCGCGGGGGGAGGCTCATGACCGGATTCCTGGAAATGATGGCCGCCCCCGTGGCCATCTCCCTGGTGCTGGTCGCAATGCACGGGTATCTCGGTTCCCATGTGGTCAAGCGCGGGGTGATTTTCGTCGACATCGCCCTGGCCCAGATCGCCGCCT
>CBDUYZ010000379.1:0-2644 GCA_965371575.1 uncultured bacterium | reverse complement strand
CTTTGGACCATCAGCCGGCCACCCGGTTTCGGCAGCCTCCTCGCCGCACCCGCCCAGACCAGCCGAGCCCGCGGCGAGAAGGGCGAGTCGAAGCCCCAGTAACAAAGTCCGCCGCCGGAGCCGTGGGTACGGATGAAAGGCCAGCCTGAAGCGGGCCGCCCGCTGTTCCGTCACTTCGTTGCTCCCTTCATGGATTCACCGCAGGAAAAAGGCGCAACTCCCCCAGGAGTTGCGCCTGAACATACCTACGCCCTGAAGGCGCGTCAATGTCACTTGACGAGCGTCATCTTCTGCACGGTCACATCTCCCGCGTTCACGGCGCGCATGAAGTAAACACCGCTGGCCTGGTAGCGGCCTGTGTCGTTCCTGCCGTCCCAGACCAGGGTGTGCCAACCGGCTGAAATCCCCCCGACGTAGAGTCTGCGAACCTTGCGGCCCTGGACATCGTAGACGGCCAGATCAAGATCGGAGGCATGCGGGATGTACAACCGTACCGAAGTCGACGGATTGAAGGGATTGGGGTACACCGCACCGACCGTGAACCCGGCCACTGGAATATCTTCGGGATCTTCCACCGACGACACGGCCAAGGGATACACGACCCCATCGCGTTGGACGTTACCTCCGTAAGTAGGCCAGGGCACATTGGCACGCTGGTAGGCGAACGGCATGTCCCAGACAAAGATCTGAGAGTCCCAACCGCCGTAAACAATGTCCACGTCCGAGTCGCGATCAAGATCCGTGATGAGGACCGATGGCATCAGGGGACCGGACAGGGTGATGGGGAAGCCGTCCACCCTGGTGCCGTCCGCATGATAGGCGTACAGGTTGTACGGGGCGGTTGCATTTCCACCGCCGATCCCGTGCAGGATATCCAGAGACCCGTCGCCATCTATGTCACCGATGATCGGACTGCCCTCGGAACTGCCCGGCAGGAATACGGGCCAGCCGGCCAACTTCTCGCCCGCGGTGCCGCCCAAAGTGTCGGTATCTATCACGAAGATCTGGCTGGAAGTACCGAGCTGGTTGGGGGTGCAGATGATCTCCAGCATCCCGTCGCCGTCCATGTCCCCCAGACCGGGGCTGCTGACCCATTCTTCCACGGTGGGGACAAGCAAATCCACAGGGAAGGAGGCGTGATAGTCGCTGCCGTCCTGCCGCACCGCATAAAGATTGCTTTCGTCGTCGAAGAAGACGATCTCGACCAGACCGTCATTGTCGAGATCTCCCACGCATGGATCCACGCTGATGCGGCCTTCGTTTTTAGTGTAATAGGGGAACCCTTCCACATCCGACCCATCGTACTTAAGGGCCATCAGCCGAGGCGGCAAACCGGTAGTGTCGCTCTTGGTGCCGAATATGATGTCCTTGGCGCCATCGAGGTCGAGGTCATACAGGGCCGGACCGCTGCGCGACCATTCCCACTGAGCCCCCTCTCGGACATAAAAGGGTCCGATGGTGGCCGGGTCAGAATCCCCGTCCCTGACCTCGGAACCATCGGCGTGCCAGGCGAAGACCACCCCGTTAAGAGTGTTGACCACGATTTCCTTATCGGCGTTGCGGTCGCTGGCGCCGTCGATATTGCCCACTGCGGGAGCAGCCCAGTTCCAGGTGGTACTGACGGACCTAGCCAGGGACCTGGGCCAACCAGGCAGTTCCGTTCCGTCCTTGGTGAAGATATGGATCCGTCTGCCCGGTTCTCGCTCGCTGACAATTATTTCCAAGCCGGGTTCCCTGTCCAGATTGGCCAGAGTGACTGCCGCCGTCATCATATAGCCAGTCGGGAAATTGGTAAAGACACCCAGGGTCTGGGAATCCCCGTCTCCGTCCAGCAATTCCGTGCCGTCGTGATGGAAGACGTAGACCTGGGCACTGGCCAGGACGATTTCGTCGTCGCCGTCGCCGTCGATGTCACCCACGGCCAGAGGACTACTTGTCTCGTATGCGAAGGGAACCGGGAATCCCTCCAATTGGGCCGGCGCGGTGGACCGGACAACTACGTCGGTCAACGCACTAGGCACCCGGGAGGAGTCGACGGTGGCGATCTTGTAGTAATAAAAGGTCATCTGCTGAAGATTTTCGTCCCGGAAATACGAAGTGCCCGCGATGACGTCCTGGTTGACCCGCATGAAGGGACCGGATTCGTCCAGGCTGCGGAAGACATTGTAGCCGTACCGGTCGGGGCTTACCGAGGGATCCCAGCTCAGGGCGATGACATCGGCGCCCAGCGAAGGGTCGGTGATGATGCCCGTAGGCGCGCTGGGACGTACGGGTGAAAAATAGTGGCGAGAGGTTCGACCATAGTTGTCCTGGATGTCGAAATTACAGGCGGACGAACCATTGATGTCGTTGATCGAGAGGGAATAGGTCACGTTGCCGGAAACTTCGTCCAGGAGAGTGAGGTCGGTCCAGGTGCCCACGGTGTCATAGAGCACCACATTGGGCTCATCCGTGCGCAGATAGCCGGTGACATTGTCGGCCATGCCGGTCCCGAAATTCTTGAGATGGACCGTGACGCGGATCCTTTCTCCGTTTTCGAGAACCCCATCCCCGTTGCCGTAGGACTGGTCTTCCCAGTCCATGGAGACCACTTCCAACTCGGGAGCTTTCACGACTACCGACCACTCGGAGACGAAGTCATCCG
>CBDUYZ010000378.1:0-2645 GCA_965371575.1 uncultured bacterium | reverse complement strand
GCTGCCTGCGTTTTCCCCGCTCTCCAGTTCGGTCCGGCCGCCCATGGTCTCGATGTTGCGGCGAACCAGGTGCAGGCCGATGCCCGCACCGGGATGCCGGCTGTCCTTGTCCCCGCTATAAAAGCACTCGAAGACCTTCTCATGCAAGCGGCGGGGGATGCCGGGGCCGTTGTCGGCCACCTTCACCCGGTGCCACTTGCCGCCGGGATGCACCGTGATCGTCACCCGGACCGGTTCCGGGCTGTGTCTGACCGCGTTGACGAGCAAGTTGCGCAGGGCCAAATCAAAGGTCAGCTTGCGGCCGAGGACAAAGGCGCCGGCCGGTGCGTCTAAAGAGAATTCCGTACCGTGGTCGGTGCCGAAATCCTTCAGGTCGTCCAGCACGGCGCGGCATTCCGCGGCCAGGTCCAACCGGGCCTGCGGACCCTGGGCGAAGGTGTCGTCCGCGCTCATGGACAAAACCTCGTCCACCAGGGTCTCCAGGCGGGTTATGTCCTCGACCATGCGGCCCTGGATGTGCGACCGGGCCGCATCGTCCAGCCCCTCACGACCCAGGGTTTCGGTGTAGAGTCGCAGGCTGGCCAGCGGAGTCTTGAATTCATGGGTGGCGCCGGACAGGAACAGTTCCCGGGTTTCCTTGAACCTTACCTCGCTGCGCCAGGACAGGTACAGGATGGTCGAGCCGGCCACCAGCAGGATGATGAAGAAGAATCCTTCGTATAGGAACATGTTGCGGGTGGCCCGGGCGTCCTCCTGGATGGTCCGCATCGCCGCGGGGTCCACCAGGACTTCCACCTCGGTGTCGGTCTTCACGAAGATGAGATGGGGGAAGGAGGGACCCAGCCTACCACGGGGATCTTCGCGTACCTGTGGGTCGGATTGGATGAGGAAGGTGGCGTGAAGCTTGTCGGTGGCCAGCTTCTGGAGCTCGTATTCGGCCCGGTCGTTGCCCACGTTGGACAGGAAATATACCCACCAGGCTCCCATGACCAGCAGCAGGAGGACCAGGATGACGTAGAAAACACCCAGGCGACTACTCATGTCCAGCCTCGACATCTACTGGTATTCCTTCCCCAGTATGACGCTGACGATGATGGCGCCCACCGCCAATGGTGAAACGAAACGGATCAGGAAACGCCACATGCCATAACCAGCCAAAGGGCCGTGACCGACCTCGAGCTCCTGGCGTGTCGTCGCGGTGTTCAGTACCCACCCACAGAACAGGGCGATCAGGAACCCACCGACGGGCAGGAACCAGTTGCTGGCCAAGTAGTCCATGGTGCCGAACACGCCCTGGGTCGATTCCCGTCCGATCAGGTTGATGGAACTCAGCGCTTCATTGCCGCCCAGGCTCAGCGCGTTGAGCACGCCAAAAACGGTGATGACCGTGCCCATGGTCAAGGTGGCCCGGTGCCGGCTCCAACCCAGCTCATCGATGGCGAAACTGCTGACGACCTCCAGCAGGCTTATGGTGCTGGTCAGGGCCGCGAAACCGATCAGGATGTAGAACAGCGCGTTGAGAGGGCCGCCCCCCGGTAGCTTGGTCAGGACGGTGGGTATGGTGGTGAACAGGATGGTCGCGCTCTTGTTCACCTCGATGTGGGAGGTGTTGATGATGGAAAACATGATGACGCAGGCCATCAGGGCGATCAGCGTGTCGAGGAATGAGATCTGCAGGACGGCCCGGGGAATGGAGATCTCCCGGCCCATGTAGCTGCCGTAGGTAAGCATGGCGCCCATGCCCAGACTCAGGGTGAAGAAGGCATGGCCCAAGGCCTCGAGCACCGCCCCCTTGGTCAGGGTGGAAAAATCCGGTTGGAACAGGAAATGTATCGCTTCACCGAAGCCGGAGGTCGTTGTGCTGTAGACCACCAGGATGACCAGAATAAGCAGCAGCAGCGGCATCAGCAACTTGGCCACCCGTTCGATGCCTCTCTTGACGCCGAAGTAGACCGCGGCGGTGGTCAAGCCCATGAACAGGACGTGGTACAGGATCTGTTGCGGGCCGCTGGCCAGGAATTCGTCGCCGAAGTATTGGCTCAGGGCCGCGGGGTCGGCCGCCAGTTCGGCGAGGTGACCGGTCAGGGCCAGCCATGTGTAGTGGATGGTCCAGCCCGCCACCACGCTGTAATAGGACAGGATGGTGAACCCGGCCAGGACCCCGAGCCAGCCGACACCCTGCCATGATGCGCCGCCGGGCCGCCCCGCGGCCATGGCCTTGAAGGCTCCCACTGGACTCAGATATGTGCGCCTGCCCAACAGGACCTCGGCCATCATGATGGGAACCCCGACCAGGGCCACGGCGGCGATATAGACCAGGACAAAGGCCCCGCCGTCGTTTTCGAGGGTGATGTAGGGGAATTTCCAGAGATTGCCCAGGCCGATGGCGCTGCCGCTGGCCGCCAGGATGAAGCCGAGCCGGCCGCTCCACTGTCCGCGGGGTTCAGTCATCGGGAATCCTTTCCTGCCTCGGGTGAAAATCCGGCGTCCCGCCGGAAACTCCGGATGCATCATCGGGTAAGGATCAGCGCTTGAAAAGGGCGATCCGGCAGGCAAAAAAAAGGATCCGGTCGACCGGATCCTTTTCATATTTGTGCGCCAGGCATGGCGCGTAGCGCCTTGACTGGCGCTGTTCCGGCCACTGT
>CBDUYZ010000377.1:0-2650 GCA_965371575.1 uncultured bacterium | reverse complement strand
CGAGCTGCTCGGACCGCAACCGTTCGGCCTCGAGCTTCCGAGTCTCGCGGAGATCCTCGGCGACGACAACCAGCCAGGTCTGGTCGGGGCTGCTGCCAGGCATGCGTGACGTCTGCAGCAAAACCGGGATGCCCGTCCCGTCCGACCGGGTCACCTGGCCTTCGCCCCGGAAGACGCTGTCGGGCAGGTCGCGCAGGAAGGGCAGCAACAGCCCCTCGGTATCGTCGAGACGAAGCCTGCCGTCGAGAAACAATTCAGGCAGACCCACTTCAGAAACGCCGAGAGGAGCTTCGCCCCGGCCGCGCCCGATCTGGAAGAGGATTTCCTCGGGCGCCATGCCGGACGCCTTGCGCCCAGTCAACAGTTGCTGACCGGCGCGATTGCAGAAAACCGTGCCGCCGTTTTCATCGATCACCCAGATGGAACTGCTGACTGTCTCCAGCACCCGTGCGTTGAAAGCCCCGATGTCCCGGATGCGGTCGAGCAGCTGCGCGCTGGCGACCTCCTCGGACAGAACGACCTGGACAGCCTGGAGAAAGGGCAGGAACCGTTTGCTGACCCTGTCACGCTCCGCCGGATCCGCCAGCAACAGCAGCAAAAAGCCCAGTCGGATGTTCTGACGCTCGAGGGGCAGGGCGATGATGCGGCGGCCGGGGCCCTCCTCCTTGCGGCGGCCGGGGTCGACCTTGAACACGCCGGGAGCGAGAATGCCCCCGGCGATGGAAGTGTCCACCTGGTCCTTGAGTTCTACGATGACCTTGTCCCAGGCAGATTCGTCCCACTGCCAGGTCTGGCGGGGAGAATATGTATCCCCGGGTGTGGCGCGCAGGATGAGCGCGGCCCCGCGAGCACCGATAAATTCAGTGAGACTTTTCAGGATCTCACGCAGCACATCGTCCCAGTTTCCGGCGGTGCTCAGTTCC
The DNA here is from genome assembly GCA_965371575.1 of uncultured bacterium. Taxonomy (GTDB): domain Bacteria; phylum Krumholzibacteriota; class Krumholzibacteriia; order LZORAL124-64-63; family LZORAL124-64-63; genus JAGLCY01. The sequence goes on along the minus strand of CBDUYZ010000377.1, from coordinate 1,727 downwards.
CGCCCGAAATTGTGGAGCAGGGAAAGTTCCGCCATGGCATCGTTCAACTGACGGTTGGCGGCCTCAAGCGATTCCTGGGCCCGGAGCATCTCGCTGGCCGAGCGCGCCGTCTGGTCACCCAACTGGCGGCGTAGATTCCGCAACATATCCTGGGTCCGTCCGGAGGAGGCAAGAATGAGGCGGCCTTGATGCCTGATCTCCAGGCGCTTTTCAGCCCTGATGAGCATATTCACCCAGCGCGACTTGTCCACGGGCACGACCAGGGCGTCGAACAATCCGGCCCGGAAAAACTGGACCAGGGGGTCGGCCGGCAGGTCGCCGTGCAGAAAAATGGGCAGATACGGAGCGCGCAGGGAGGACAGGGTTTCCAGCCAGTTGATGAGGTCGTCAGCTCCTTCTTCCCCGGCAAAGACGTCCTGATGTAGAAAAACGAGGCGTGAGACTGCGCCGTTCTCTTCAGCACAAGCACCCTGCAGCCACTGCAACGCCTGGTCTGCCTGTGAAAAAGTTCGACAATCCCGGTCTGAGAAGACCTGTCCCGCCGGCCAATCTGCGGGACCGACGAAAATAGCCCCATGTGGAATGGGTGGCGGGAGACGGAAAAGAATATCCTCAATCATAAAATCCTGACCAAATGAGGGATGAGTTGCGTTCCATCGCAGGGAAAACTGTAAAGTTTTTTACCAGTATATGCAAATAAAAAAGCAGTCTCCACCATTGGCGGGGAGATTATTGCAGAAGGACGGGATATTGTGTGAAGGACCCTTGTTCCTCAGAGATCCTCCATCATACGGGTAAGTTCGTCCAGTCGCTCGGCTACAAGAGCGCGGACTTCGACGGAATTATAGAAACCTCGGTGGAGACGTTCACGGACTTGGGCCATCCTGTCCTGGCGCACCTCCGGCAACCCTTCCAGGGCCTGGCGACCGTAGTCGATTGCGTTACGTAAAGCAATGAGACGGTGCGCCTTGGGCGATATGTCGGCCGTATCCGTGGGCGCGGCTCGCCGCTCCTGGCCGGGTGCGCCGACATTCGCGGTATGTTCCCCATCGGGAGCATCCGCACGACCAGCGCCCTGGAACCGGTCCAGGAGGTCCTTATTCAGATTCGGAAAACCGTTTATGCGGTCCATGACCATGACAAGCCTACCTCTGATGGCCGGGGTTTCCTTGTTCTCACAACATTCATCAATGCAATTGCGATGCCGGAGCCGGGTTATCTCTGGGATCGGCAGATGGCCGAGGAACTTGAGATCTCAGACGGAATCGAATCCCCAGACCGCTACGGTCAGGGCCCCGGGAATGACCACACCATCAGTCCCCACCGTGCCCAGGATCGCGGCGGGATCGGCAGGATTCCGGGGAGTCCCCTGCCCGGAGCCCTGCAGGAACCGTGAGAGTTGCTCGGGCTGGATCACCAGCCAGAGACCCGCAGTATGGGCGGTGACCGGATCCGCATGGCCGACCGCATAACCCACTCCCAGCAGATCATCGCCGAGCTTCGCAGCGCCCTCGACCATGCGATCGGCGGGGAGATCTCCCGCAATCTGGAGGCGCTGTACGATTTCCTCTTCGTGGAGCACCTGGCGATTCTGGTGGACCAGGACCCAAGGCATGTGGACAACTGCCTGGCGGTCCTGACTCCCCTGCTTGCCGCCTGGCGGGAGATACCGTCCGGCACAGCGGAGGAGGCGGCCAGGTTACTGCCGGACCAACCTCGTCATGATG
>CBDUYZ010000376.1:0-2654 GCA_965371575.1 uncultured bacterium | reverse complement strand
CCGGGAGTCTCGCAACCTGTTGCCCGATTAATAGTTAAAATATTCAAGATATCCTTATACAGGGTCCGGGTCCCCGCCCCGGGGAGTGGAGGCCGGATTTTCCTCATCAGTACCGTTGCTGCTGCCGTTGCCGTTACTCAGATCGGCCACGGATTCCAGCGAGATCTTGGCGATCGAGCCGACCAGATCGTTTTTGTTCAGGTTGATGATTCTCACACCCTGGGTGTTGCGGCCCTGCCGACTGACCGAATCCAGACCGATACGGATCATGATGCCGTTGCGGGTGATCACCATCAACTCCTCGCCCGCGTACACGTCCCGGATACCGAGCAGAGGACCGTTGCGGTTACTACATTTTATGGTGATCAGGCCCTTGCCGCCACGCCTCTGGATCCGGTAGTCCTCCAGCGGCGTCAGCTTGCCGTAGCCATTCTCGGTGACCGAAAGGAGTGCTGTCTCGGTGTCGTCCGGGTTGACCGCGACCATGCCGACAACCTGCTCCCCGGCGCCCAGAACGATGGCCCGGACACCTCGCGCGGTGCGGCCCATAGAGCGTGCATCGCTTTCATGGAACCGAATGGCCAGGCCGCTGCTGCTGGCGAAGATGATGTCGCTTTCGCCGTTGGTCTCCCGCACGGCCACCAGGTGTTCACCCTCGATCAGTTTGATGGCGCGGATGCCGGCCTGTCGCGGCCGGGAGAACTCCTGGAGGGGCGTCCGCTTGACAATGCCCTTGTTGGTGGCAAAGGCCAGATAGCTGTCGTCGCTGAACTTGCGCACCGGAACCACGGCGTGGACCTTGTCGCCGGGCTGGATCTGGATCAGGTTCACTATGGGCTGCCCCTTGGAGGTGCGCCCGGCCTTGGGAATACGGTGGACCTTGAGCCAGTAGAGCTGTCCCTTCTGGGTGATCACCAGCAGGTATTGATGGGTCGAGGCCACGAAAAGGTTGTCGACGAAATCCTCATCCTTGGTGCCCATGGCGGTTATGCCCTTGCCGCCGCGCCCCTGCTGACGGTAGGTGTCCAGGGGAATGCGCTTGGCGTAACCCTGGTTGCTGATCGTGACGACCATGGGTTCGTCGGCGATCAGGTCTTCGATGTCTATCTCACCCTCGTCCTCTACGATCGAAGTCCGCCGGTCGTCGGCATAGGCTCCGCGCACTGTACCTATCTCATCACGGACAATCTGCAGTACCAGTTCCCGGCTATCCAGAATGGCCCTCAGCTCGGTGATGCGTTCGATCAGGGAGCGGTACTCGTCCTCGATCTTCTGCCTCTCCAGTCCGGTCAGCCGCGCCAGCCGCATGTCCAGAATCGCCTGGGCCTGGGTTTCCGAAAGCCCGAACGTGCTCATCAGGCCCTCGCGGGCTGCGTCCGGCGACTCGCTGGCCTTGATCAGCACGACGATCTCGTCGATGTTGTCCAGCGCAATACGATATCCCTCGAGGATGTGAGCCCTTTCCTTGGCCTTGCGCAGCTCGTACCTGGTGCGCCTGATGATGACTTCCTCGCGGAATTTCAGGAATTCCTGCATCGTCTCCTTCAGGCTCATCACCTTTGGCTGGTTGTCCACCAGGGCCAGGTTGATGACGCCGAAGGTCGTCTGCATGAAGGTGTGGGCGTAAAGCTTGTTGAGCACAACCTGGGGGAAGGCGTCCTTCTTCAGCACGATGACGATACGCATGCCCTCGCGGTCGCTCTCGTCGCGCAGATCGCTGATGCCTTCGATTACCCCGCCGCGCACCAGGTTGGCGATCTTCTCGATCAGCGTGGCCTTGTTCACCTGGTAGGGCAATTCAGTGACGATGATCTTGGCCCGGCCGTTGTCCTCGATCTCCGTTTCGGTCCGTGCCCGCACTACCACGCGGCCGCGGCCAGTGGTCACGTAGTCGTAGATACCGCGGCGGCCGTGGATAATGCCGCCGGTGGGAAAATCAGGTCCCTGCACATATTCCAGAAGATCCACCGGTTCGCGGTCCGGGTTGTCCAGCAGGGCGATCAGACCATCACAGACCTCGCCCATGTTGTGGGGCGGTATCTTGGTGGCCATGCCGACCGCAATGCCGTCAGCGCCGTTGACCAGCAGGTTGGGGACCTTCGAAGGCATGACCGAAGGCATCATGCGCGAGCCGTCGTAGTTGGGCACGAAATCGACGGTCTCTTTTTCGAGATCATGCATGATGTCGGTGGCGAACTTCGTCAGCCGGGCCTCGGTGTACCGTTCGGCCGCCGCACTGTCCCCGTCTACCGAGCCGAAGTTGCCCTGTCCGTCGATCTGAGGGTAACGCAGGCTGAAATCCTGGGCCATGCGCACCATGGTGTCGTATACCGCCGTAGTTCCGTGCGGATGGTAATTACCCGTGGTGTCGCCGGTGATCTTGGCCGATTTGCGGTAGGGCCGGCCCGGCTGCAGATTCAGGTCGTTCATGGCCGTGAGCACGCGGCGGTGAACCGGCTTCAGACCGTCGCGGACGTCGGGCAGCGCACGGCTGATGATGACGCTCATCGCGTATTCAATGTAGGACCTCCGCATCTTCTCGGTGATGCTGGAGTCGACGATGATCTCACCGCTGGAGCCCAGGTCCGGGTTCTTTTGATTTTCTAAGTTGTTTTTCTCGTCGGCCATTCCTTGCCTCTGCTTTGCGCGGATAT
>CBDUYZ010000375.1:0-2675 GCA_965371575.1 uncultured bacterium | reverse complement strand
ATTCATGAATAATCCGGGCTAACCCCCGGCCATCGGAGATCGACTTGAAATACCTGTTGCTGGGAGCCGGCCTGCAGGGCACCGCCATCGCTTTCGATCTGTTGCATCACGCCCCGGGAACGGAAAAACTGGTGATCGTCGATGCGGACCAGGAGCGCCTCACCGTCCTGAGTGACCGTCTGGGCGACGATAGAACGACCACGGTTTGCGCCGACGCCCGCGACGGCACCGCCCTGGCCCCGCTGATGGACGCTGCGGACGTGGCTGTCAGTGCCGTCAACTACTGGTTCAACGCCACCCTGGCCGCTTTGGCGGTGGAGGGCCGGACGCACTTCCTGGACCTTGGCGGCAACAACGACATCGTGGCCCAGGAGTTCGAACTGAATGATCAGGCCGCCGCCCAGGGCGTCACCATCATCCCGGATTGTGGACTGGCGCCCGGCCTGGCCGGTATCCTGGGCTATTGGCTGGTCGACGGCCTGGATCGCGCCGAAAGTCTCAAGCTCCGCGTGGGCGGCCTGCCCGCCAATCCCCTGCCCCCCATGAACTACAAGGTCGTGTTTTCGGTGCAGGGCCTGATCAATGAATACATCGAACCGGCCGTGGTCATCCGCGACGGACGGTTAAAGACCGTGCCGTCCCTCAGCGAACTGGAAACCCTGACCTTTCCCCCCCCCTTCGGCGAGTTGGAGGCCTTCCAGACCAGTGGCGGTACCTCCACCCTGCCCAGAACGCTGGCCGGGCGGGTGCCCAACCTCGATTACAAGACCATCCGTTACAAGGGCCATTGCGCCCAGTTCCGTCTACTGGCCGAACTCGGCCTCTGCGACTCCATGCCGCTGGAATTCCGGGATGGCAAGGTGGCCCCCCGCGAAATGCTGGCCCGTCTGCTGAACGATAAGCTCGATCTGCCAGGTGAGGATGTCGTCCTGCTGCTGGCCGAGGTCGAGGGCTGGGCGGCCGACGGCCTGGCCGTCCGCAAATCGATCCGGATCATCGATCACCACGACGGGGCCAACGGCATTTCCGCCATGATGCGCATGACGGGGTATCCCGCGGCCATCATCGCGTGGATGCTCGCCTCGGGCGAAATCGACGCCCCCGGAGCCCGCTGTCAGGAACTGGTGGTGCCCGGCGACATGATGATCAAGGAGCTGCGCAGGCGCGGAGTGGCTATCGAAGTTTTGACCGGCGACCCGGGGACGCCGGCATAAGAGGCGCAGGCGGCAAGACGGGCGGCTGCGGAACCTGTTCCGGCCCACGGGTTCGTGGACCGGATCAGATCAATATCATGTCGAAGTATAGAACTCGTACTTGTTCCGCCCGGATTTTTTGGCTCTGTACATGGCGGTATCGGCATTTTTAAGCAGCACTTCCGTGGTCGTACCGTCATCCGGATAGATACTGATGCCGATACTCGCTGTTGTATAGAGTCCACTTTTTTTGACGGTAATGGGTTCGCCGATGAGAAAAAGGATCCTTTTCAGCAGGGGTATGAGTTCCTGATCACCATTATAGATATTAATGACCATGGCAAATTCATCACCGCTGAGTCGTGCTACCGTATCGCTTGTTCGTAAGCATTTCTGAAGTCGGCGCGCCGTCTCTTGTAAAACCCTGTCTCCGGCACTGTGCCCGAGGGAGTCATTGATCTCCTTGAAGTTGTCAAGATCTATAAAAACAACAGCTGCACGGTTACCTGACCGATCGCAGTAGCTGATTGTCTGCCGCAGTCGGTCAAAGAAGAACATGCGATTGGGAATCTGTGTCAGTTCATCATGGTATACCTGATGTTCGAGATTGTTTTTCTGTTTTTCAAGCTTATCCTGCGTCACTATATGTGAAGTGATGTCATGCCCTAGCTCAATAATGGAAGTAACGTTTCCGTCGACGCTGGTCATTGGAATTGCTGTCAGCTCCATATAGATGTCGTCACCCTGTGCGGTGAAATGCTTATGTATAACCGTGTTGCTCTTTTGTGATTCAATGGCCAACTGCAGCGGGCAGGGGTGTTCCTTGCCATCGCAGGGGGAGGTCCGATTATGCGAGATTTCATAGCACTTGGGCCTTTCCGGATCCTCGATGTGCCTTTCATCCCATAATTTTCTGGCCACACGATTCATCAGTGAGATTGAATAATCGCTGTTGATCACCATTACGGAGTCCGAAACACCATCAACAATATTTTGCAGAAAAGTGTTTCTTTCCTGAATGTCCCGGGTTTTTTCCTCTACTTTTAATTTGAGCTTGGCATTGAACTCTCTGAATTGCCTGTTTTTACGCCACATCAGCAGATACAGGACCAAGAGATAGATGCCCAGGATAAACAGCAGGACATATAGACAGGTCATGTTCCAGATGTTGCCGATACCGCCCAGATCAACCATTGATAGTGGATTAATAAGCAGAGAATCGCCCATGGGGTCTCCCCAGATACTGATGAATACATCGTGGGTTGGCAGCATATTCAGGATAGCAAATTCACTCGCATAGTTCTCCCCTTTTGACCGAACGGCGTCTGTATTCTAACACCATCGGGAACATGCCGCCAATCAATCATCTTCAGAGATATGTAGGAGGCCGAAAAACTCTGCTTTAACCCGGATTATTCATGAATCACCGTAGCGAGGGTGTGTATGATTTGATTTGACAGTGCCCTCGCAGTGTTTTGGGAC
>CBDUYZ010000374.1:0-2685 GCA_965371575.1 uncultured bacterium | reverse complement strand
GATATCAGGGTCTCGAGACCAAGGCGGACCAATGTGGGCTTATCCCTGATGCCTGTGAGATTGGCAGCTCTATCGAGGAGATTGTCATCAATTTTCATTATGGTCACCACTAACCACCCTTCCTTTATGTTCCTCGGCTAGTCCCGCCCATTATGAGGAATCGGCTTGAGCCGGGAAATTTCTTTCGCACCAGGGCCGGTCATGGCATGCCAAAGATCCCAGTCCTGCTGCAGGCCAAGCCAAAATTCAGCGGACATCCCCAGGACCTTGGCGAGCCTCAGGGCCGTATCCGGGGTCACTGAACGACGTCCTTTCACGATTTCGTTCAACCGCGGATACGAGACCCCCAACTGAATGGCAAACGCGCTCTGGGTCAGGCCAAGGGGCTTCAAAAACTCCTCGAGAAGCATCTCTCCCGGATGTGTTGGCGGGCGCTTCCTGGGAAGTCGCCGCGTTACATTCCGACTAGTGGTAATCCGTGATTCCGACTTGGTAGGCATGGCCATTCTCCCACTGAAAACAGATCCGGAACTTCTGATTGATTCGGATGCTGTAAAAATGTCTTAGGTCCCCACGCAGACGTTCCAGACGATTCCCTGGCGGGATCGAGAGTTCCCCCAACACCCGAACACGATTGACCTGGTCGAGTTTTCGCCGAGCAATCGGCCACAATGAGCAAGGACACCGTTTTCGAGCTGCACGCGAATCCGTGCCGTCAAAAACGTCTTCCGTACCCCGGTCCCTAAAGGACCGTATCATGGGTCATATTATAACGAGGTCCATTATACATGTCAATATCCCTTTATCCGATCAATGTCCCAATCTTCACCCTCACCTCAAGCATGACCGCTTCAGAAACCTGGTCGAATTTCAATGCCTGACGAGCTTTCCAGTCCAGACTCTTGACCTGGTCGGACAAAACCACGCCTTCGGCTTTTCTCCCAGGATCCAACTCGACCTCGAATGGATAACCTTTGACTTGCGAGGTAATGGGGCAAAATAAAGCCAGCCCAACCCGGCCGTTGTAGGATCCCGGCGAAATCACCAACGCCGGTCGCCGGCCCGCCTGTTCATGCCCCGCCTGGGGAGCGAATTGCAGCCAGACGATGTCGCCCCGCTGGGGTACGTAACTGCCGGGGGCTACCAAATCTCACCGCCCACCGCATCGCCGGTATCGACTTCTCCATGGATATTCTCATCGGTGATTCCGTCCAGAAGATCCTCCAGGTCTATCTCATCCGTTTTCGTCACCTTGATAACCAAATTACCATCTTCCATGCTCAAATCCACGACTGACCCTTCGGCCACCCTGACTTCTTCGGCAAAGGATTTGGGGATTCGTAACCCTAAGCTGTTGCCCCATTTGACGATTTTCGTGCGCATCTCAAACCTCCGTATATACAATGAGTATACACCAACAGCGCACAATAGTCAAATCCGTCAACCCTACTTCTCAAACGCGACCAAAAACCGCCACCCATGCCCTTCGTTCCCGTTCCCCACGGGATATCCCGCATACATCCGGAAATTGTTGAATTCCCCGAACCCGGGCAGATCAAACCGACGCCCGAATCCAAACCCCAGATCCGCCCGCCAATCCCGCGCACCTTCCTCGGGACCCTCGGGATACGGCCCCGGCTTGCTCCAGGTGCGGCCCCAGTCGGTGAAACCTATGGGCTGCAGACCGAGGTTCTTCAGCAGGGGCACCTTCAAGGCCCGCCACAAGTCCCACCCTAAGCGCACGTCCAGCGAAGCCCAGGAACCGGCGTCACCGGTCAGAACCCCCGCCGGGTAGCCGCGCAGGGTGCCGTAATCGCCCAGCCAGGTCTTCCACTGCAGGGGAACCTGCCGGTCGAACTCCCGGTGTCGGCCCCGCAACAGCCACTGGTTGCCGGACCGGTCCAGTAGATCCAGCTCGCCTGTCAGGTTCAGCTCGCGGAAATCCGCTTCCTCCGGCGCGCCGTCCAGTCCCCGTACGAAATCCGAATTCTTGACCTTGTGCCAGATCACATCCCCGGAAAAGGTCAACGGCCCGATGCCCCAGACGCCGCCACAGCCGGCCCGCTGCTCGTCCAGCGCGGCGGCCCGGTAATTGCCGTCCGGCCGCAACGATCGGCCGAGCAGGTTCCAGCTCGTGCGCTGATCCAGGATCCGGTGCTCGTAGTACCCGGCTGCCGCGAAGAAGCTCGACCGGGGGGCGACCTGCACCGTCAGACGGCCGCCGCCGCCCCGATTCTCGAAATAGTGGTTCGGATCGCTGCCGTAGAAGAACGCGCTGGCCGACCGGGTGTACCGGCGCCCGTCACCGGCGAACAGGGCGCCCATCTTCACGCCCGACAGGTTCAACGTCAGCAATTTGTACATCGATCCCCTGTCCCGGCCCTCGGGCAGTTTCCACCGCGACTTGACCAGGGGCAGATCGAGCTCCGCGGTCCCCAGCCAGCGCCGGTTGCCGAAGCCATATCCGGCGGCCAGATCCAGTCGGGGCGGCAGGGGGCCGGTTTTGCGTGCCGCCACCCCGGCAAACACCGCGAAGCCCTGGGCCCGGTTGTACTGGGGCGCCGTCAGACTGGGACCGATCTTCCACCGACCGCCCCGCTGCAGAATCTCGAGTTCGGCGGCGCCTGCCTGGCTCAACGAATCCAGCCTGGCCACGTCGATGGTCACCGGTTCGAGCTGCGGAGT
>CBDUYZ010000373.1:0-2692 GCA_965371575.1 uncultured bacterium | reverse complement strand
TATAGGCAGCCCAGCCGTCCGACCATCCGTTGAAACCTGTCATTCCCTTGTTGTAATTGTCGAGCCAGGCTACTACGACCTTGTCGGCGATGGAATTGTCCAAGAGATAAGCGTCGGCCACCGCTGTTAGTGGTCCCCCGACGCAGACGACGAGCGGCTTGGTTGTGGTTGCCTTGTCTGCCTGCTCAACTATCCGACGGCTGCCGGGCGAACCAAGGGGCCTGGTGTCCTCAATCCTTCCCGATGTGGGCTTAATCAGATTCCCCTTTGTGCCGGGAATGGGATCGGGTATATGGCGAAAGCCGCTGTTTCGGCCTCTGCGCACGATTTCCTGACGTTTTGCTACCTGTGCAGCAAGGTGCTTTACGGGCATATGCCGGTTATAAGGCGCCACAGACGACGATGTACTGATCCCGAGGTATTTGATATCCCCGGCGCTAGCCAGGGCCATCAGGTACCAATCAACATAGTCATTAGTCCAGTCATTGTCGTACATGACCGGATTGGTGTTATTGTATGGCAGAACGACATCGGACTTCTTAGCGGCCTTGTCGGCCGGGGCGGCGTTCCTCTGTCGGGCCACAGCCAGGCTCACATCCAAACATCCAAATACAGCCGCTACCGTAAGAATACAAGCAACTAATAACGTATTGGTACTTTTCATTTTGATACCTTTCCTTTCCCCTCCACTTCCGCAGCGTAGCCGTGCAGCCACTCCTCGAGATTTGTGTAGCCATCGCCGTCGTCGTCGCCGTTGGGGTTGTCGGGTATCGTCAGCTTGCGGTGGTTCTCCGCCAGCTTCGGCCAGCCTCCGACGTCCTTCTGACTGGCTATGATCGTTCCGGCGCCGTTGCGAACATCGCTGACAATGCGTTTGTCCACCGGGTCACGATCCGCAGGCCGTGCGCCGGCATTGGCAAGCACCCATTCTTCCACTTCGTAGGCCGGTCTGACGGTCAGGCCGGGAACTGCGATAGGCGCAACACTCGCCCGGTTCACCTCGGGTACTCCCGGCTCGAAGGGCATGAAGACTTCTTTCCACACATCCGCTACGGAATCGAACGTCTTGCTGTTGAAGATGTTGTCCGGCGCGAAATAGTACCGCGTGTCGGGATGCTTCGCCCGCGCGACGACGGGGTGACGCGTACGCTTGATGACGTTACCCACGGCGCTGATCAGCTGGTGGCCGCGTTTGGCCGTGCAGTCGCCTTTCATTGCGAAGTGGGCGTTATCGACGAGGTTGTTCGCGACGACCGCCACCGCACCCCCGTTAACGGCGGGATTGCGTCCCTTGTTGTGTACGAACAGATTTCCGATTACTGCTATGTTCTGGCCTTCGTCCTTGCCTTGCTTCATTATGAGCAACCCCCGGGAGTGCCCTCCCTTGTGATGCTTCGCACTGTCCAGCCCTTCACTGAAAATATTGTGGATAAACGTCAGGTTACCGCCGCGCGTTTGCACATTCTCGTCGGTCGCCCAACTGAACGAGCAGTGGTCAATGACGACCCCACGGCACTCTCGACAGACTTTCATGCAGTCCCGTTCGCTCCACTGCGACCACCCGCTCTTCTTATTTCGAATGGGACGGTTGGGATTGACGAGGTCGCCGACGCGGACACGAATGTGCTGCAGCAATACGTCGCTGGCGCGCACATTCAACTCGCAGCCTTTCAGCGTGATGCCCGGCGAGGGCGCCGTCTGACCGGCTACGGTGATATACGGATGCTTGATGCTCAGGCCACCAATCGGCGTGAAATCAATATTCCCAGACACTTCAAAAACGACCACTCGCGGACCTTCGACCTCGAGCGCTGCACTGAGGGAACCGGGGCCTCCGGTGTTAAGGTTGGTCACCTTGATGACCCTGGTCTTCGGTACATCGAGATGCCGTCCGCTTCCCGCGGGCGTCTCCATGCCAAAGCCCGCGGCTCCCGGAATGATAGACATAGGCTCCGCCGCGGACGCGGCCATGGCCGCCTGCCAGGCTTGCGTGCCGACCTTTCCGTTCGCCTTCACGACGACGAGTGCGCGGCTTTCTCCGTTCTGCGGTACGGATGCGAACGTGGGAATCCGCACCGATCCCTCCCCGAAACGCTTGCTTTTCCAGCCTCCGAAGACCACACGTTTGACTTCGGTGACATAGTCGTTCGTTAACAGCGGCAGCACCGGTTGTCCATCGTAGTCAAAGTCACCCGGCAGCCGATCGGGAAACAGCGGGTGGATCTTCGCAATCATCCACTGCTTTAACGGCGTGTCCGGAAGCGCCTTATGCAGCCATTTCTTTGGAACTTGCGGCGTGGCCAGCCGCTCGGGAATCTGAACGTAGATCAGCCGCTGCAGCACGATGTAGGCGGCCCACGGATCCTGCAAGCCGTTAAAGCCACCCATGTCATCCTTGTGGCCCAGTAATGCAGCCACGACTACCTTGTCTTCGATAGACGGATCCAAAAGGTAAGCGTCGGCTACCGCGGTTAGCTGCCCACCACAGATTACTACCAACGGATTGGAAGGACTGGCCTTGCGCGCTTCGCGCACGATGAGACGGCTACCGTCCGTGCCGATAGTCCTGGTGTCCTCGATCTTTCCCGAGGCCGGCGGCTGCAATGACACTCTTGGCCCCTTCACCGGGTCCGGCAAGTGCCTCATGCCGCTCTTGCGCGCCAGATTCACCATCTGTCTCCGCTCGGCAACG
>CBDUYZ010000372.1:0-2694 GCA_965371575.1 uncultured bacterium | reverse complement strand
CTACGCGGGAACCCCCCGTGGGGTTTTCCGTGAAGGCTGCCGGATCCGCTTCCTCGTGATTCCACTCCAGGATGATTTCCCACAACAAAGGGCTGGGGGGCGGCCCCTCGGTCAAAGGCCCCCCGGGGGGCCCTGACGGCAGATTTTTCACCGACAGGGCCATCGTGGTCATCTCACCCGTACCGGGGGTTAGATGCTCCATGCCCCAGGTGGCGTGCCGGACACGCAGACCCGGCTCCAGACTCCAGCCACGTGGCCGGATCCGCACCAACCCGGTGAAGGATTCCCCCGAACCGCCCAACGCATGGCCCAGCAGCCAGCCGTCGTGGCTGTAACCCTCCGGGAAACCGCTGTTGCTGTACCACAGCACATTCTCGTGCACCAGTTCCGCGTATTCCAGGCCCAGGTCCCAGACCGGATCGACCAACTCCACCCCGATCACCGAAGCAGGCACCGAAATCCTGGGTACCAAGCCGCCGGGTCCGCTGGGCAGGTAGTCCGTACCCGCGTAATCCCAGAACAGGCGGCCCGCCGCGGACGGCAGGACAGGCCAGGGGGCGTGGCGCCAGCGGGCCTCGAACTGGGCCGAGAAGATACGATCGGTGACCGGGCCATGGGTGGTCTCGCTCCAGGTGGTCCCCTTGATGGGAAAATTGATCTGCAGGATGTCGCCCCACAGGGTGCCCTCGCGTGGCACCGCCATGGCTGTGTGGGTGAAGGCGGCCCGGAACCAGGAAGTGACCCGCCAGCCGACCAGCCACTGGAAGAACCAGGGATGGGCGGTCTTCTCGTGGATTGCTTCTTCCGCATCCTGATAGCGGACCAATTGCTCGGAGAGACGACCCGTCGTCAACAGCAGTTCGTCGGGCGCGAAGAAATTGAGGAATCCCGATCCCCAGACGAAGGGCTTCATCCGCCTCGCGGTCACCGCCGGGAAGGAGACGCCGGACTGGTCCAACGCCAGGGCGCCGGTCAGTCCGGGGCCGGTGCGGCGGGGCGCCCATCCCGCACTCAGGCTCCAACGTCCCCAGTTCACCCCTGCCACCAGCCGGGGAGCGTCCAGGGTCCAGCGACCGCCATGGAGACGGGCGTCGCGCACCTGGCTCTTCCCGGTGGGGATGCTCCAGTCGGGCCACGTCAAAGGCGATTGGTCCGCGCCCGGATCGGAAAAATCAACGCCGCCGGTGGCCACCTGTCCCGTAAAACGTCCGGTGGCCGAAATCCACCAGGGACCCGCCGCAAAATCCAGGACCGGTTCGAAGGTCGCGTTCCAGCCCGGCGACCAGGCCAGACCGGCTTCCTGGTCAAATGTCGAGCCCAGATCGGTGAAACCCGCTGCGGCCCGCCCGGACACCCGCAAACGGGGCGGGTGGACCTTGCAGTCGCAACCATCCCAGGTGTGTCCGCCCCCGTCCCGGCGATAGCGGTCCAGCCACCACTGCAGACGAGCGAGTTCCTCTTCGTTCCGGAGGGCCGCGGCGCCACCGGACACGGCCTCGTCCAGGACCTCGGTCAGCAGATCAGCCAATTCGCCGGCGGAAACAGGACGGTACGCGGGCGGAAACAGACCCGCCTCCAGGGCCAGCCGCCGCACGGTGGACCAGGGTACGGTGCGGGCGTCGGACTCCACGGGGTCCAAACCGGCAAAGGAAGCCCCCGGCGCCAGCGGAGCACCGGGGGTTACAAGCAGAGCCAGGCCCATCAGGACCATCAGGAAGCAGGGCCGCAGTTTCCTCAGCAGCCCGCCATCTTCAGGGTCAGGCCGCCCAGCACGATCACCGGCAGGAACAGGATGATCGCCCCGACCGGAATCAGCGCCAGGAACAGCGCTCCCAGGATCAGCATGAGAGGAACGACAAAAACCAGGGCCAACAGACCCTTGGTCAGGAAAAACAAGATTTTGAACGGCAACAGCACCATGGCGAAAACGAATTTCAACAGGAGCATACCGACGCTCAACGCCACTATCAGGATCGACAAGAAGATAATCAGTTCCAACATGGGAGGCCCTCCAGCCAAAGGGGAACACTATCGAGAGACCCGGATGCGAAAACCATTCCTGTGATACGAATCGCCGCGGGTCAGGTTGCATCGAGCTGCAACCAGGAGGCATACCCGCGGGACTGGTCATTCATTCGTTTCTGTCGACAACTGATCATACGATGATTCCCGTCATCAAACCGAATAATTAACCGCCAATGACATACATTTCGACTATTATGGAAATCTTTAGTACTAAATAGAAAATTTACTGGCCAAAATAATATTTAAAGTGCTATAATATGATTATAGCTGCTTCATTGGCGACAGATCCCGATGGTGTCGAAGCTCGCACACTTCCATCTTCATTCTCGGGTAGACCGTGAAGCAGCTATATATTTTTCCTTCGCCTTGAGGATACCACCAGACTGATTCTAGGTCAACTCCAGCCCTGCTTCCCGTGAAAAAAACCGGACGATCCCCGGCCGCGGCCGAAGATCGCCCGAATTGACGGTTGAAATCCGCTTTTCTACTTCGTGAACAGACCCATGTCAACGTCGACGTTTGCCTTGAACGATTCCACGCTGCCGGTACCGAAGAGCTCGTCGTCGTAGGTGATGCGCATCTTCTTGGGCATGGTGAAGCCGTCGGCCTCCATGTACTCGTCAATGTACACCTTCTGGATAACCGGGGCCTGGGTCATGGGCGAGACGC
>CBDUYZ010000371.1:0-2707 GCA_965371575.1 uncultured bacterium | reverse complement strand
AGCTGTCCAGTGGCGTGGCCTCGAGATCCAGCCAGTACACTACCGGGTTATCGACCGTACCCTCCTGCAGGAAAGCCAGAGCTGGGTCTATGTAAAAGGTGTACAGCCAGCAGATCGTGTCGGCCGGCGGCGGAATGTAGCTATTGGGCGGATCGAGCCAGCCTTCTTCGATGTTTTCGGCGTAGATTTCCACATCGAAATCGCCCGGCTGGAAATTCATGGTCCACAGGGGTGCGCCGGGAATGCTGTAGCCGTCGGGATTCAGGGCGGCGGGAATGTCATCATGGATGCTCAAGGTGAATTCCACCGAATTGGGGGGGAATCCCGGGAGCCAGTCGTTCAGCCAGGAGCCGAAAACATGGATCTCGATGAGTCTACCGGGTTCGGTGCAGAGGAAATCGTCGGCCAGGATGTAGTCTCGCGGCTCATAGGAGGCGTTCACATCGATCCCGGTCATCTGCAGATCCGGCGCCTGGAACCACTTGTAGCTGAACTCTTCCTCGATGAAGAATTCGTGATCCTCGATCTCGCCGTCGGGCACGGCTCCGCTGGGCAGGACGCCGTCATAGGAAAGACCGCCGGCTGAGCTCAGGCGGAAACGGCCGACCGTCGCGTGACCCCCGGGAGTACCCGCGGGAACGAAGATGGCCAGGTTGTTCATTCCGGCGTTCAGGGTATGGGAGGCGAAGATCTGTTCGCCGGGCCCGGTGAAGGCGCCGTCGCCGTCGAAATCGATCCAGGCGTCCAGCAGGCCGGGAGCCGAGGCGGTCACGTCCAGCTGGGCCGGCTGGCTCGGGATCATGGGCGACATCAACTGCACCCCGTCCTCGTCGTCCACGCCGGCCAGGTCATCGCCCATCGCGATGAGGTTCGGCTGGCCATCGGGCTCGGCGTCGATCAAAGCACCCAGAAACAGGGACGTGACGACATGCCGCGGGCCGTTGCTGGCCAACAGGGTGGGATAGGTGGGATCGGGCGCGTCGCCGAAGTCAAGCTCATCGACCAACGGGACGCCGTTCAGCACGAAAGCCAGGTCGATGGACTGGCCAGCCAGTTCATGGCCGACCGGGTAGATCAGCTCTTCCCAGGGGCCGCCGAACGGCTCCATGCCCTTGCCCCAGACCGCGTCGTCGTTCCAGTGGTCGACACTGGTCTTCCAGCCGAACATGCTCTGGCCGTCCTCGGGAACGGCCTTCACATCCAGCCAGTAGACCATCGGTTCGTCGACGGTACCTTCCTGGATGAAGGCCTCGTCTTCGGGAATGTAGAAATTATACTGCCAGCAGGTAAAGTCGGCCGGGAAGGAATAGTCAGAGGGCGGATTCATCCAGCCTTCCATGATCATCTCCATATAGGGGCGGACGATGAAATCACCTGCCTGGAATTCCCACAACCAGAGAACTTCGCCGGGTCGACTGAACTCCCCGGCGGTGGCGGGGATGTCCGCGTGGATGCTCAGGGTGAACATGACCTGCTCGGGATCGCCAAACGGCAAGGAGTCATCCAGCCAGGATCCGAACAGGTGGATCTCGGTGAGGAGGCCGGTTTCGGTGCATTGGAAGTCATCGGCCAGGATGTATCCTTCATCAGGAAGATCAGGATTGGTGGGCGAGGCGTTGATGTCGATGCCCATGATGTCCAGGTCGGGCAATTGGACCCACTTGGCCGGGTCGTCCGGATTCCAGTCGCCCAGGACCGAAGAGACCGGCAGCAGGAGCATGCCGGCCATCAAGCAAATTAACAATTTTCGCATGGGAAAACCTCCCGTGATCGTGTGTGGACCAACCCCTGAAGCGGATCCGACGGATCTGCAAACGGAGCTTGTGGACCGGCAAACCATTTGCTGGCCAAGACCAACAGCTCGTTCCGGAGGAACGCGCTGGCATTCACGATCACGGTGGGGATGGCGATTACGAGATGAATTTCCGGTAGGTTTTGATACAAATCCCGTGGCAATCCCCACGGTTATGCTAGCAGAAAACCCGGGGAGCGGCAACAGAGCTGGGTCAGCCAAACAGGAGCGGATTAGTCTTTATAACCTCTTCCCATTAAACAGGATATGTTGAAGCGCTTGTCCCGGTGTCACTTTCGCCAGCCCTGCAGGATCTGTTCGCGCATCCGGGCGGGATCGGAAGTGGGGGCCTGGCAGACGCCGTACTCGCAGACGTACGCCGTCGGCACGCCGTTCAAGGCAGTTTTTCCCTCCAGCGCGGGGGCGATCGCCAGTAGTTCCTTGTCTGCACCGGCGGCCGGGATCAGACTCACCACCGCGCTGGCCGGAAGGCGCTGCAAGGCGGTACGCGCCAGGGCGCCGGTACGGGGGTCGTCCGAATCCCCGGCGATCACGACATCGTGGTAGGGCCCGATGAGCCGGGCGGCGGCGTCGAACCACCAGGCCATTTCCAGCCCGGCCTTTCCCAGCAGGCCGGACCAGCGGGCCAGGTCGTCCTTCACCTCGGTCAGGTACTTCGCTTCGCCGGTGAGGGCGCCCAGTTTGATCATGGTGGTGAACATGACGGCCATGCCCGAGGGAATGACGCTGTCGAAGAAATCGACCCGCCGGCCCAGCGGAGAATCTACCCGGGAGCTGGCCATGAAGAATCCGCCTTCTTCGCGCCGGAATTCGCTGCGGGCGAAATCGACCAACTCCCTGGCCACCCGCAGATATTTCGTATCACCCGAAACCTGGTAGATCTCCAGCAAACCG
>CBDUYZ010000370.1:0-2722 GCA_965371575.1 uncultured bacterium | reverse complement strand
GACGGCTTCATTCCACTCGAAGTCCTTGTAGTCTGCGTCCATGTTCATTTTCTTCATCCTTTCTGTTCGGTCTGTTGATCATTGGGGGTTATTGACCGGCACTGTACACGCCACATTGCCCCCAGGCTGAACCTCATATTTCGCGAGATCGGCGGGTTACGCTTGTCGCCAGACCCGATCGCATGGCCGCCGGTTTTGGTTGTCCCTGGTGTTCCCCGGTTCATGTATACAGTCTGAGATCCGGGAGCCGTCCCCGCCTCCCTAGAAGTTAGAGAGATCTTAGGGATATTCGCCTGGGCACGGGTCCCAGACCCATAGCTGCACTACGAACCTGGCGCCTCCTTGGCCTCCTGCCACGGCCATCGACCGCTCATCTCCAACACCATCGTCCAGCTGAGTATCGTTCGAATACCGATCATGGCGACCAGCATCCCCAATGTCCTGGGGCTGGAGTCCACGGTGATCGTCTTGATGATGGTGGCCGCGACGAGGATCTCCAGGCCAATCAACACGACACGCCCGAGTGATTGTCGATAGAGGCCAAAGGCTGGTACCGCACCCAGGTTGCCGATCTGCCGCAGATAGCGCAACGTGGCAACGACGAATCCCAGCACCAGCGCGGAGGCGCCGATAATCTCCAGGACTTGTGCCAAAACCACGAGCCCGCGGAGTACTTGCTCAGGCATGCCTCACCCCCCTGCGTCCGTTTGCCAGGGCCAGTGACCCTCGACTTCCAGGGACAGCGTCCAGCTGACGATCGTCCGGACAATGACAAGGATCGCCAGGGAGGCCAGGGAGGTGAACGTCGGTTTGACGGTTATCGTCTCGATGACATCCGCCACGACCAGGATCTCGAGCCCGAGAATCAGCGCCCGACCCAGATTGATCTTGAACTGTTTGAAGCTCTTCTCTGGTCCCAGCCGCCGGTACCCAACCGCATACCTGGTGGCCGCCAAACCGAAGCCACCCGCGATCACCAGAACCCCAAACAGACTTATGGCCCCGCCGGCGTGCTCCAAGAAGCTCAGTACCTGTTCTGCCATGGTCACCTCTTTGCTTCTACGCCCTCAGGGGACGCCCCCTGCGGCAACCCGCGTGGGGGGCGACTCGGTTTCGAACGATCCGCGGGGCTAGCCCAAATCCACCGGCTTGGCGGCGACGGCCAGCATCCGGTCGACGGCGTTGAGCCGGTCGCGATTGGCCTCCTGCCACGCGTCGCTCTGGAACATGTCCTCTATGGCCTGCAGCGACGGAAATTGGGTCACGGTGAAATGATCCCAGAACTTCTCGCAGACGATGGGCATTTCGGCTCGCACCGACATCCAGACCTTGCCGCCTGTCTTGGCGAGGATCGGCTGGAAGGCATCGGCGTAGCGGTGGAACGCATCGCGGCCACCCGGCTGCTTGAAGCGCAGCAGCTCATACACCCAGACATCGCAGTCCTTCGCGGGGTAGGCCTTCTTTATGGGCAAGGCCTTCTTGGTCTCGTGGAGCTCGGCGATCGACGTGGTGCCGTCGAAGAACGGCTTGTTCTCGGTATCGTCGCTCAGCACGTAGAGAAGGCGCTCGTAGGTGCCGCCCACGCGATCCTGAATCGCGAGCTGGTAGGCCGGGCTCTGCTGCAGCTGCAGATACGAGGTGCGTCGCGGGTAGACGGGAAGGTCGACGACGTCCCACTTGTCGCTGAGCTGGTAGTCGGGGTCGGCGTCGGTGATGCCCACGGCGTACCCGGCGATCGAGCCGCCCACGCCGCTGATTTCCTTGCCGGCAACCGAGCCATAGGCCTCGTACTGGGTCGCGTTTCCGCGCGGGCGGCAGCAGATGAAATTGAGGTTGATGATCGGCGTGTGGTCTGGCTGCTCGGCCAGGGCCTTGAGGAACGCGTCGCTCGCGTTGATCTTGGCCAGAACCTCCGCAAACGTCGTCGGGGCGGCGTCCGGGATGATGCCCGCAGCGGACTGCGCGTGGGCTTTGTTCTTCATGACTGCACAGTTCATCTCAACACCTGGGGAAGCGGGGCGCCGCGCCCTAGGGCGCGGCGCACTCAGAATGTTCGAAATTTCCCCTATCTCCTACGGGCTGGTCCAGGATTTGGTGGGCAATGTAGCCCGCCCTGGCCGTCATTCCCCCAGCGGCCACCTTCGAGTCAGACCATTCAGCTTCATCCGCCACACGAGCATGTCGATGCGATCCTGGCCCCAGAACGGTTCTCCACGGAAGACACTGTTGGGGACACCGGCACACCCGCTGGCATAGTTGTCGGTCTCGTTCTGGGCGATGATCGCCTGGTATTTATCGGGGTTCGCCTTGACGTCTTCGATGATTCCTGGTCCATCCAAACCTGATAGCGTGAGTGCTTCCCCGATGTGATCTTGCCAGTTGTCCGTTTGCGAATCCCAAAGAAACCGCATCATGCGCTGAATATAGGGGAACGCCTTGCCCAGCTCCTGTGCCGCCGCAGCAGCATGGATCATGACATAGGTCTCCGGCATCACGTCCGTCACCACGAGGGTTTCCAAATCCGTGGTGATCAGATCGGGAACCGGGAAGCGAAACGGAATGCCGTGGAACTTGCCGAGTCTCTCCATGTCCAGCCCGTCATGAAGGTATCGATACGCGGGTGCGTCCTGGAAAAATTGCTGATTCTTGATCGCGATCGGATAGACCAGGCGAACGTTGATCTGTACGTTGTAGGCTTCCTGTATTTCCGCCATACGGCCCA
>CBDUYZ010000369.1:0-2738 GCA_965371575.1 uncultured bacterium | reverse complement strand
ACCCAACCCCCACGGGCCTGCCGCGCCGCCACGGCGGTCTGGGGCAGATAAAGGCCGGCGTTGGTGCGCTCCTCACCCTCCTCGGGGCGAATGAGCAAGCGGTCGCCGACGACGATGAGCTGTTTCTTCAGGCGGGGCATATGATCTTCCGATCTCCAGGGTGATTTCAAAAATCCAGAATAATATCACGGCGAACCGCGGGCAAAGTTCCCGTTCCCACCAGTTCGCCCGCTATTTCCGCCAGGGTCCTGCCGTCAACCGGGTGCACCAGGTCAGGCGCCAGGTCCGCCAGGGGCAGGGCCACGTGCACGAAGCGCAGGATATCGGGATCGGGCACTGGACGGCCCAGGATGGTGCCGACAGTGCCCCCCCACAGGGCTATGTCCACGTCGATGGGGCGCGACAGCCAGGCTTCGCCCGGCAGGTGAACCCGCCCCAGGGCCTCTTCCACGTCTTCCCGCAGGTGGGTCTTCAGTTCCTCCGGGGTCAATTCCGTCAGCAGCAGTACGGCTCCGTTGAAGAATTTGCCCGCGCCTCCCTCCAGGCCCACCGGTTCGGTCTCATAGACCGGGGAAACGGCGGCGATTTCCCCCAATTCGGCAAGTTTCTTCACCGCCAGTGGAAAACATCGCTCCTGGTTCATATTTGAGCCGAGGGTCAGGTAGACACTTTGCTTCATTTCGTAAAGTCTTTTTTATTTCGAGTGATGGTCACCCCCACGGACCGAGCGAACCTTAAGGCGCCGGGTTTTTCCACCGACACCGTAACTTCTTCCACGGGATGCTCTTCGAGAATGAGATGTGCGATTTCGGTGGCCAGCTTTTCAACCGTGAAATAGGACGAGGCCTCCACCATCCGAATTATCGATTTGCTGACCGAGCGGTAGTTGCAGGCCCCCTCGATTTTGTCAGCGGACGCCGCAGCCCGGACGTCGGTCACAAGCTCCAGGTTGACCAGGATATCCTGCCTTTTGCGCCGCTCATTCTCGTTCAACCCCACGATGCCCCGGACCAGCAGGTCCTTGATTTCGATCCTGTCCTGGTTCATGTCAAGTGCCGCCCCCCGTCCACGATGATCGTTTGTCCCGTAACTCCATCATTACCAAGCACAAACAGCAAAGCATGACTTGCTTCATCAAGTGAAGGAAATTTGTGCATGGGGATCTGCTCCCGCAGGGTGTGCTCGTAGTCCTTGGGCGATCCTTCAGGGACCAAGACCGCTCCCAAGGCCAGTTCGTTGACCCGAATTCCGGGTGCCATGGCCAGCGCCAGGCTGCGAGTCAGGCCATGCAGCCCCACCTTGCTGATGGTGTAGGCCAAATGATCGGCGTTGGGCTTGATCGACCGGAAATCATTGAGATTTATGATGTTACCGGTGGTGCCGGCCGGAACCTGCCCGGCAAAGGCCTGCGACAACAGGAACGGGGCGCGCAGATTGACCGCCTGGTTCAGATCCCACTGCTCGACCGTGGTGGTCAACAGACCGCCCTGGGCGAAGACCGAAGCATTGTTGACCAGGATATCCAGGGGCCGACCGGCCGCCGCGGCGGCTTGGGCGATCAATTCGGCCGCATTGTCCGGCTGGGTCAGATCGCATTTCACCTTGAAGGCTTTTCCGCCAAAGGCTTCCAGCTCAAGAACTGTGGCGGCGGCAGCGACTTCGGATGTCAGGTAATGCACCACCACGGTGGCCCCTTCCCTGGCCAGGGCCAGGCACAGCGTGCGGCCGATCCGTCGGGCGCCGCCCGTGACCAGGGCCGTGGTCCCGGCCAGAAATCCCCGTTCGCCCAGACGTTCGGGACAGGGTTCCACAAGCTGATCGACGGTCATTTCACCTGCCTTTGTCATGGGTTGACCCGGATCATTCATGAATGATCCGGGTTGAGATCCACCACGATGGCGCCGGATCCGCCCCAGCGCGACGGCGCCTCCCTCCAAGATGATACCAGAGCTGGGTGCCGATCGCACCATTCCCGGACTTCCGGGCCCAAGACCGAAATCCCGCCGGTCGACCCCTGGCCCTTGCCGTGTATCACCAGCACCTCGCGCCGGCCTTGCCCGGCGTAGGCCCGCAACTGGGCTTCAAGGCGCATAAGCGCCTCATCGACAGTCAGTTTGCGGAGATGGACCGACGGTGGGGCATCGTCCCGCACCGGTTTACGGTCCTCGGGCCATTGCTCCTCTGCCTCATAGCGGATGGACCGCCGCTTGCCGCGACGCGGGCCGTCACCGGCGCCTTGTGGTCTGGTTATGCCTTTTTTCCGGCCCATCGCTCCCATTTCGGATCAGGGTTTCAACCGCACCACGGTCGCCCCCCACGATCCTCTATCTGAAGGGTGGCCAAAGGATTCCACCGCAGGGTGCTCTTCTAGTATACTGTATACAATAGTCTTGAGAACCCCGATCCCCTTGCCGTGGATGATCCGCAGATCCAGAATCCCCACCTTCAGGCATTCTTCGATATAATCCCGGACCAGATCCTTCACCTGGCCCGGCGGGAACATGTGCAGATCGAGTACCCCGTCGATCTCCATCGGGACCGCATCCGGTTCTTTTGGCAGGCCATCGTTGTCCTGGACCGTCATATGGTCAACCTTTCGGTATGACAGGAATGATAGCTTGGTTTCGGGGGATGTTCACTCGTAGAATTGAAATTCAGGGGCGAGGCGATCAAGGGGTCGGCTGATGGCGTTGGTCAAGACCCCCGGGGGGCCTTTTTTTGTGGAGACTAAAATCTTT
>CBDUYZ010000368.1:0-2745 GCA_965371575.1 uncultured bacterium | reverse complement strand
ACTTCCGGATAATGGGTTAGAGTGTTTTAGGTATTAAACGTTGGGACAGTAGTGACCTGATATATAAAAAGGGCTCCGATGAAAACCGGAGCCCTCCCCTGTGCGTCCACTTCAATATTGCCTCGGCCGGCGTCGGAACACCAGCCTGCTAGACCTGCGTTTCCTCCGCATAGTCGTGCATGTATCTGAAGGCCTTGCTGGAACGAATTTTATCGAAGGCTTCTTCCTTGATCTGCCGAATCCGTTCACGGGTCAAACCCATGATCCGGCCTATCTCCTCGAGGGTCATCTCCTGGTCGCTGCCCAGGCCGTAGTACAACCGCAGGACCTTGGCTTCGCGTTCCTTCAAATCGCCCAGCATGCGTCCGATGCTCGTGTTCAGGTCATCGTCCAGCACCTTGTTGTCCGGACCGACAGTGGTTGTATCCTCCAGGAAGTCCAGATAGGTGCTGTCTTCGTCGTTTCCCACGAAATCATCCAGGAAGAAGTTGTCCTGCATCAGTGGCAGGGTAGCCTTCACCTCGTCGAGGGACAGCCCCAGCGCCTTGGCGATTTCCTCCGGCTCCGGCTTACGACGCAGCTTCTGCTGCAGTTCGCCGCTGGCCTTCTTGATCTGATTCAGCACGCGGGCCCGGTTCAGGGGCATGCGCACGATCTTGCTGTGATTGGCCAGGGAGGCCAGGATGGACTGACGGATCCACCACACCGCGTAGGAAATGAACTTGAATCCGCGGGTCTCGTCGAACCGCTGGGCGGCCTTCAGCAGACCAAGGTTTCCCTCGTTGATCAGGTCTTCCAAAGGAACTCCGTAATGGGCATATTCCTTGGCGATGGACACCACGAAGCGCAGGTTGGCCTTGACCAATTTGTGCAGACTTTCACTGTCGTTGGAATGGATGCCACGGGCCAACTCGCACTCCTCGGCCCTGGTGAGCAGGGAATAGGCCTTCACTTCCTGGAAATAGAGGTCCAGAGTACTCATCAACTGGGCGGCCGGAGTGATCTGGTCCGAGGCGACCTTCGCGGAGCCCCGGGATCGGGTCTTGGCGGTTTTCTTCGTCTTGGCGGAACTCCGGGTCCGGGCGGCGCCCTTGGGCTTTTTCTTCAGAATTTTTTCCTTGGCCATTTCAACATCCTCTCCGGGAAATCCTGCATTCAGCTGCGGTCGGGTCATCCCCCGGGTCAGGCTTGGTGTGAAGGTGGGGGTAAACTCGTAATCGCCCTTTAACAATATCCATACCATATTTGCAGAAAATCTTGATTTTACAGTCTTAATCTAACTTGCTACTGCAGGCCAACTTGCGAGCTGCGATTGAATGTTATTGCTCTAACGTCTCTTCAGATCCATCCGCCCTTTGCCATTTTGTCAAACCCATGCCTGCCGACTGCGCCACTTTGTCAAATTATTTTTGTCGGACCGGCCCAGATGTACCAGCACAGCCCGGTGGGCAGAATCCCCTTCATCGGATATGATGATATGCGATCAGGTCGTCCACTTCGTCTCCGAACAACACGATCGGGAGTGTTTCATGCCGCAGCCATCACCGGTCAGGGAGGTCCAACCGCGCCACGCACGGCTGCCGCACGTCCTCTGGTGGGGAATCCTTCCCCTGCTGATCCCCATCCTGACCGGCCTGCTTCTGTCCTGGCACAGCCTCAGCGATTTCGATATCTGGTTCCACCAGCGCGCGGGGCATGACCTGTTGGACGGACAGACCGTGACCGCGGTCAATCGTTACTCCTTTACCGAACCCGACCACCCCTGGGTGAACCACGAATGGATGTTCCAGATCCTGACCGCCTTGACCGGCCCGGGAATTTCATTGCCGGGGAGCGGGGACGGCCTACCCGACGTCTCAGGATGGAACCAGATGAGATCCGCCCTGACACTCCTCCTGTTACTGACGATACTCGGGGGTGACGGAGGAATCGCCCGGTTACTCGGCCGCGAAGGTCCATCCGCCGCCGCCTGGGCGGGTATACCTGTACTGGCGGGTCTGATGTTGCTGTGGCCCAGGTTGACTATGCGTCCCGAATTGTTCTCCTACTTGTTCTTCGTGCTCCTGGTCCGCTGGGCCGAACAGTTCTTCCGGATGTCCTGTCCGGTATCGTCCGGCGTTACCGGGGGCTCAGGATCCGCCGGCGACAGCTGGCTGACTCTTTTCGACCCCCGCCGGACGGCTGCTCGTATTTTTCTGCTCACCGTAATCTGGGCCCAGTTTCATGGTTTCTCCTCGCTGGCTCCACTGGTGCTGCTCCTGTGCTGGTTGCTGTCCCCGCTTCAGGCACGGTTGTATCCCAACGGGGCTCCGCAGGACAAGCAGGCCCCCGCCATGGGCCGGGCGGCGGCTCTGGTATTCTTTGCCCTCATCGCCCTGACCCTGACGCCCAACACATGGCACGGGCTACTGATGCCTGTCCGGGCCCTCGGTCAGTTTTCCCAGGACAAGATCGATCTGCGCACCGTCATTTCCGAACTGGCCCCTCTCCAGGAATCGCCGAATTCCCTGGGCCTGACCATCACCGTCTACCGCGCCAGCCTGGTCTGGGGGATCGTGTGGATCGTGGCGACCTTCGGACGGGTCAGCCTCTTGCGGATCCTGGTTTTCGCCTTGGCCGGCCTGGCAGCCTGGACCAACCAGCGAAGCATCGGCATCTACGGAGTGACTTTCATTCTGCTCCATACCGGCACCGGCGGCAATCCCTGGCGAGTCTCTCTTCCCCGCAGATTGCCCTCTCTCCCAC
>CBDUYZ010000367.1:0-2755 GCA_965371575.1 uncultured bacterium | reverse complement strand
TCAGATGGCCGACGAGGGCATCGACAAGCGGGAAGTGGGCAGAGATGTGTTTCTGGAAAAGGCTTGGGCCTGGAAGGAACGTACCCACGCCCGGATCTCCAAGCAGATCCGGCGACTGGGTTGCTCACTGGACTGGAGCCGTGAAGCCTTTACCATGGACGAGAAGCGGAACCGGGCAGTGACCGAGGCCTTTGTCCGTCTCAAGGAAAAAGGCCTGATCTACCGTGATGTCTATCTGGTCAACTGGTGCCCCCACGACCTTACGGCCATCAGCGACGACGAGGTGGAATACAAGGAGATCGAGGGCAGCCTCTGGTATCTGAAGTATCCCCTGGCCGACGGTTCCGGTCACGTGACGGTGGCCACCACGCGGCCGGAGACCATGTTCGGCGACACCGCCGTGGCTGTCCACCCTCACGACGCCGAACGCAAGCATCTGATTGGGACGAACGTCAAGCTGCCCCTGACCGACCGGGAAATTCCCATCATCGGCGATCATCACGCCGATCCTGAAAAGGGCACCGGCTTCGTGAAGATCACCCCGGCCCACGATCCCAACGATTTCGAGGTGGGGCGCCGCCATGATCTGGCCCAGGTCATCTGCATGACTCCGACTGGAATCATGAACGAGCATGCCGGGACCTTCGCAGGCATGGACCGGTACGAATGCCGTAAGGCAGTGGCCGAGGCGCTGGAAGCCGAAGGTCTTCTGGAGAAGACAGAAAGACATGTGCACCAGGTGGGGCACCACGATCGGTGCGGCCACATCATAGAGCCCTACCTTTCCCGGCAGTGGTTCCTGAAGATGGACGAACTGGCCGCTCCGGCGGTCCGGGCCGTGGCCGACGGGGACATCCAGTTTTTCCCGGAACGCTGGTTAGGTGTATACGACAATTGGCTGAACAACATCCGGGATTGGTGCATCAGTCGCCAGCTCTGGTGGGG
Source organism: uncultured bacterium (assembly GCA_965371575.1). Taxonomy (GTDB): domain Bacteria; phylum Krumholzibacteriota; class Krumholzibacteriia; order LZORAL124-64-63; family LZORAL124-64-63; genus JAGLCY01. Next base: position 1,810 of record CBDUYZ010000367.1, on the reverse strand, counting down.
ACACCGGATCCCCGTCTGGTATTGCGGAGATTGCGACGAGGAAATCGCCGCGCGGACCGAGCCGGACGTATGTCCGACCTGCGGCGGGAGCCACCTGACCCAGGAGGAAGACGTCCTGGATACCTGGTTCAGCAGCTGGCTGTGGACCTTTTCACCGCTGGGCTGGCCTGACGAGACTGCCGACCTGGAAAAATTCCATCCGACGTCGGTCCTTGTCACGGCGCCGGACATCATCTTCTTCTGGGTGGCCCGGATGATCATGGCCAGCTATGAGTTCACGGGTGAGAAACCTTTCGGTGAAGTCCTCTTCCACGGAATCGTGCGTGACGAAGAGGGACGGAAGATGAGCAAGTCCCTGGGCAACAGCCCCGATCCGATACATCTGATCGACGAGTACGGGGCCGATGCCCTGCGCTGCAGCCTCGTCATGCTCACACCGACCGGCCAGGACATCTTCTTCTCCGAGACGACCCTTGAAGTGGGCAGGAATTTCTGCAACAAGATTTTCCAGGCCACCAAATTGGTTCTCGGCGCCTGGGACGAGGCCGGTCTGGCGCCTCCCGTCGCAGACGTCCAGGCGCCCCGGACCCTGGATATCGGTGACCTGGGAACTGCGAGCGACTGGACGGAACGCCCCGCAGGTCTCTGCGCGGAATTGTGGAGCGGCGTGTTGGGCGGGGAACCGCCCGTGGAATTCACCGATGCCGATCTGAAGCTGGAGGACCGCTGGGTTCTCGGCCGCCTCCTGGAGACGGTGGCCGGTTGTGACGCCAACATGGAAAAACGGCGCCTCAACGACGCAGCCTACGGCGTTTTCAATTTTTTCCGGCACGAATACTGCGACTGGTACCTCGAATCCGTCAAACCGCGCCTACGGGACACCCAGGATCAGGGTCCTGCCCTGGCGGTGGCCGTACTCTGTCTGGCTGTCAGTTACAAGCTCCTGCACCCGGTGATGCCTTTCATCACCGAGGAACTGTGGAGTTGGTTGCCGCCTGCGCGGGGTTTCCTGATGAATTCCTCCTTCCCCCGGTTTACCGGGGAAACGCCCTTCCAGATGGAGCGGGGGCTGTACGCACAGGTAATGGAAATAGTCGGCGTGATTCGCAATATGCGCAACGAACTGGGTGTCCAACCGGGCAAGCGGGGACGAGCCCTTCTGCGGCCGCCCACCTCCGAGGAGGCCGCGGAACTGGCGGCCGGCCTGTCCCTCATCGCCCTGTTGGCCAAGATGGAGACGGTGGAGATCGTGACCGGTGGCGAGGATCCTTCGCCCGCCGGAGCAGGGGTTGCCGGGTCCGTCGAGGTGTTCCTGCCTATGGAAGGTCTGGTGGACCTCGAGAAGGAACGCGTCCGTCTGGCCAAGGAACTGGCCGGGATCGAGAGTTGGATGAAGGGATGCCGCGCCAAGCTGGGTAACGAGAAGTTTATCGCCAATGCCCCCGAGCACGTGGTACAGAAGCAGAGGGACCTGCTGGCGGAAAACGAGCTGAAAGCCGGCAAGCTTAAAGAGTTGCTGGCCGCCCTCGACTGACCACAGCAGGCGGCGGCCCGGGGATGGATCAGGAAGGTCCCGTTGGGACCACCGGTCACAAGGAGACTCCTATGAGCGACAATCCCCTATTCAAGACACCTGGGGAAATGATCAGCGAGGGCCGTGAAGCCCTGGACCTGACGATTGCCCAGCTGTCGGAACGGACGAAGATACCCCCGCCGGTCCTGTCGGCTCTGGAACTCGACGAATACCATAAGATTTCCGGTTCCCTCTACATCAAGAGTTTTCTGCGTACCTGCGCTCTGGACCTTGGCC
>CBDUYZ010000366.1:0-2757 GCA_965371575.1 uncultured bacterium | reverse complement strand
GATCATGGGCACGGTGGCCGGATTGCTGGTCATCGGCGGACTCGGCTTCGGGGTCGTGGCACAGCTTCTGGCCTGGCTGCGCGGCCGCGCGCTCAGGCAGGGCGATCGGCAAGGCAGGCTCGATCTGCACAGCCGGGTCGTACTCGTGGTTTCCGGCGGCCTGCTGGTGCTGGGCACCGCCTTCATTGCCTGGTTGGAATGGAACCACTCGCTGGCGGGGCAGGGCATTGGCCTGAAGATCTCCCACGCATTCTTCCAGTCCGCGACCTGCCGCACCGCGGGCTTCAGCAGTATGGACCTGACTTTGATGAACCCCGCCACCCTGTTCCTGATGATCGTCCTGATGTTCATCGGGGGCGCGCCGGGTTCCACCGCCGGCGGGGTGAAGGTGACCGCGGTGGCCATTATCTGGGCCAACCTGCGATCCATCGGCCGTGGCCTGAACCGGGTGCGGTTGGGGGGGCGCGAGCTCGCGCCGGTCCACGTTCAGCGGGCCATGCTCGTACTCTCGGCGGGGCTGGCGATGGCGGCCATTGGTTTGTTCGTGCTTCTGGCCACCGAGGAGAGGCCTTTCCTGGAGACCACCTTCGAGGTATTCTCCGCTCTGGGGACCGTTGGGTTGTCTCTCGGCATGACCAGCGTCCTGTCGCCGGCCGGCCGGATAGTCATCACCGTCCTGATGTTCGTAGGCCGCCTGGGTCCCTTGACGCTGGCCAGCAGTCTGACCGGCGCCGGCCGCGAGCCACGGGTGCGTTTGCCCCAGGGCAGGATAATGATCGGTTGAGAATCACGGTTCAATTCACAGGAGATGTGGAATGCTGAAAGTCGTCGTCGTGGGTTTGGGCAGATTCGGCAGCGCTCTGGCGGTGCAGTTGTCCCGGGAAGGAGCCGAAGTGCTGGCTGTGGACAACAAAACCAGGCTGGTGGAAGCGGTCGCCGAGGAAGTCACCGTGGCGGTGGGTTTCGACGCTACGGATCTGAGCAACCTCGAGGCCTACGACGTGGGCGCCATGGATGTGGGCGTGGTGGCCATCGGCGAGAATTTCGAGTCCTCGGTCCTGGTGACCATGCACCTGAAGAATCTCGGCGTTTCCCAGGTGTACGCCAAGGCGCTGAACGAAATGCAGGAAGCCGTGCTGTGTCGGGTGGGGGCCGATCAGGTCGTCAAACCCGAGGAGGATATGGGCGATCGACTGGCCAGACACCTGCTGCACGATTCGGTGGTGGATTTCGTCGAGTTGCCCCGGGGATACAGCCTCCGGCGGGTCCGCGTGCCCGAGTCATGGAGCGACCAGAGCCTGGCGGATCTGGGGCTCCTGGGCAAGTTCAAGCTCAATCTGGTTCAGGTCCGGCGCAAACTGCCGGCCGGGCCGGATGGCGCCGAGCCCACCGTCGAGAGAATCCCCCTGCCCGACGGGTCAATGGTGCTGCGGTCGGGCGACGAAATCGACGTCATCGGACCCGATGAAGAACTGAAGAAATTCGATTGATCCGGATTCAGCTATTTTCAAAAATATATCTTGAGCTTTGCCGGGGTTGGCATCTAAAGTATTTTGTTGAATGAGCTGGAAACCAGTCACGGTGGGTTCGGAGGATATGATCTTGCCGGACTTCAGGTTGTCAGGCTACAGAAGTCTGTCGCAAACTAAGGAGTGTTTTATGTTCAAGAATGTCGCCAGAAATCTTGCCCTGCTGGGACTGCTGGTCGCCGTTGTCGCCATGGCGGGCTGTTCCTGCAAGGAATATGAAGAGCAGATCATGCAGCTGGATGCCCAGATCGCGGAAATGCAGAAGGATCTGGCCGACAAGGACGCCGTTATCGAAGAGCGCCAGCAGGTCGCCGAGGATCTGCGGGGGAACCTGAAGGATTGCCAGGCCGAAAACGCGGTCCTGATCGAGATGTCCGAGGAAGTGGTCATGATCACGCCTAAGGAAGACCTCGGCTTCAACGCCAGCCAGGTCATCGTGCTGGATACCATGGTGCCGACCCTCGAGGCGATTGCCAGGACAATTCGTGATCATCCGGACTGGAATGTATACGTGGAGGGCTTCACCGACAGCAGGAAGGTGCTCGAGGAATTCCAGGAACAGTATCCCTCGAACTGGGAACTGGGTGCTTTCCGTTCCAGCGCCGTGGTCCGTTACATGATCAACAACCTGGATCTGGACGCCGAGCGTTTCGCCGCAGTGAGCTACGGCTCCATCCGGCCGGTGGGCGACAATGACACGCCGGAGGGCCGGGCCATGAACCGGCGGGTGCGCTTCACGCTGCACAAGACCGAAAAGTAATCCGGCCGCTGATTCAGCATCAGCTTGAAAGATAGCCGGCCCCGGATCCAGTGGATGCGGGGCCGGTTCACTTAATACGGGTTTACGACAGCTTGCCGGCGGAATTATTCGGCGAGGTTCTGCAGGGCGGCCAGGGCCACATCGATGTCCGCTGCGGTGTTGAAGGGGCCGAAGCTGAACCGGACCGATCCCCTCGTAGCAGTGCCCAGGGCCTCGTGCGCCTGTGGAGCGCACTGCAAGCCCGTGCGCACGGCGATGTTCCAGTCGGTGTCGAGAAACAGACCGATCTGCTCGGCAGGTCGTCCGGACACCGTGATCGAGATGACCGGCAATCGGTCAGGGCCCAGGACGGTAGGGTGGGGCTCCCCGCAGCCGTGCACCGTCACCTTGTCCAGGCCGGCGCACCCGGCCAGGAAACGGTCGGCAAGGCGGCACTCCCGCTGCAGAAGAGTGTTGGCGCCTTCGGCG
>CBDUYZ010000365.1:0-2769 GCA_965371575.1 uncultured bacterium | reverse complement strand
AAATCAATCGGCGCCCCGCCATTCAATGTGTAGGAAAGCGAAGCCACCCCGTCGGGATCGGTCACGTTGCCCTGGATGTCGCACCAGATCTGTGGTTCCCCGGGAAGGCCGAAGGTCTGATTCAATCCGTACCACACATCGATTGTCGGCCCGTCCTGGGCGTGGGCAGCGGGCGGCGTGGCGAGTCCGGCCGAAAGAATAGCCGCCACCGAGAACACGACGACAGGTAACTGGCGGGCGAGAAACCCTGGCATATTTATTTTCAAACGACCCACTTTGCCCTCCAAATTAGAACTCACCATTGCGGAGCCCCCGTGGGAAAATCTCCGGAGAATGTGTTGAATAAGTTCGATTCCCACAAATTAACGCAATTTATGGAAACAGCCAATATCAGGGCGCCCCTTCCAGTGTCAAGTAGCTCACGGATTCAATTGACTGAAGACTTATTGTATCAAATTTATCACACTTAAACAATAAAAATAAACTAAAAAGTAAAAATACACGCCATTGAAGACCAATTCAGGGAATAAGCACCGCTTTGGCGGAAATCCGGCCAGATTGGCTAGAACCATGGAAATCAAGGACGAAGATATAAACCCCGCCAGACTGGGTCCGGCCCCGGTCATCCCGGCCGTTCCACCGCGCTTCGAATTCCCCGCCCGGTCTGTGGCCACGCAGCAGGGTGCGGACCCGGTGCCCGCGGGCGTCATATACGGTCAGGGCCACCCGGCCCGGTTCAGGCAGGTGGAAACTGAGTCTGGTTGACGGGTTGAAGGGATTCGGTGCAGGGGCGGCCAGGTACAGTTCACCGGGAACGTGCGGCACGCTGGTCACGGACGACAACACCGTGAAACTGTTGGTGGTCCCGGAGATGAAATTTCCGAAGGCGTCCCTGGCCTGGACCTCCAAATGGACATTGGCCGAGGTTACCTCGGGGGCGGTCCATTCCCAGGTGTATTCGGTCGTGTCGGGAAAATAGATGATGGTGGAATGCGTCTGGGCTTCGATCCACACGGTGGCCGTGAAATATTCGGGAACGGTGCCGGGGTGGCTGTCACCCGACTGCCAGTGGAAGAGTACGGTGTCACCAGCCTGAAAGAGCGAAAATTCCGGCAACTGATCCACGATGATCCAGGGGGGCTGGGTATCGATGGTTGCGGTCCCGCTGATTCCCTCTCCGATGCCGGCCAGCGCAGGACACACGCAGGCGCCAGAAGCGGCAATGATCAAGATGATCAGGGTACTGCTGAGGAAACGTCTCCGATTTATGGCGGTCGACGGCAAGTGAATCCTCGATTTGGTCGGTTGGCGAATCCCCCGCAGCCCAACGGGCCCAAACTTTGATTAATTATAACATAATTCTTCCCAGGCCAAAAGAGACGCAGGGGGAACCCCGGTCCGGATTCAAAAATCCGGGCTGGAAACAGGTGCCAAAGATCGGCGAATAAATCATTTTCCGGTCAGAAGATGCTGCAACTTCTCCACGGCGTATCCGGCCTTTTCGGCGGTCTCGACGATGATGGCCCGCCCGTCCAGCAGCGAAGCCAGGCGGGGCCGGGACGGTGCAGTCAATCCACACACCACCATGGCCGTCAGCAGGGATTCGAGTGCCTCCCGATTCAGCCAGGTGACGCCCTCGTGCTCATTGAAGCCGAGGAACCGTCGCACGCGGCTGCGCTCGGCAAAGGGGACGAACCAGTGGGCCATGCCCCGGCCCAGAGCCGTGATCTCGGTGGTCGCGTCAGCCAGGATTTCCGCCAACAACGCGGTGGAGCGTCCGGCATAGTCGTGCCCGGTCCACTCGAGCAGGAGGCTGCCCATGTCCTCGAGCACCAGGGGCAGGTCAGCGGGCTCAAGGTCGATGTCCGTGGCCTCGGGAGAACCCGAACTGCCGGTCCATGGTCCGGGGACCTTCCGCAGGACCGACCTCAGGTAAACCGCCTGCGGAATCCTGCTGCCCGGCAGGGAGTCCATCATGGCCTGCAGATCCGCACGTGACCGGCGTCCCAGGGCCTTGGGAATTTCCAGCCTGGCCAGCTCCCGCAGGGCACGGATGGTCCTGGTCAGATCGTCAGGCAGGTCGACGGGGGGCTCGTCGGGTTCCTGGTCGGGGTCTTCCGCCCCAACGGAAAAGGCCAGCGCCTGGGGCACGGAGGCTTCCAGCCAGGCGAGGATTTCCGGGTCCATCCACTGCCGGACGCGGGCCAGCTCCGCGCCCACGGCCAGGCGCCGCCGGGCCATCACCAGATCCGGCGCCCCGCGGCCGGCCAGATGAACGGCCAATTGGCCCCACAGACCGTCGGTATCGGTGACGGCGCGGAAGTCGACCAGCGCACGGTACTGGTAACCGTTCAAGCTGGTGTGGAAGCCCCGTGTGGCCAATTCGACGCCCGAACGCAGGTATTCCAGGCCGTCGATGTGATCCCGCATGATGTACCAGAGGTCCGGGGCTGCGTCTATGCCCAGGCTTTCGGTCAGGGATCTCTGCTCAAGGCGTGGGTTTTCGGCCGAGCCGATGTTGATGGCCGAGGACATCTGCAGGGCTCCCGAGGAGGACTCGTAGGAATTGTTGAAGATGATCAGGGCCCTGTCGTCGCCATGTCGGTTGGTGAAGGCGAAGACGTTTTCGTCGACCCAGCCTCCGTCGCTGCGGAAATCGAACAGGGCGAAGTTCTCCGAGCCGCTGAAAAGATGTCGCCGGCGCATCAAGGGGAATATTTCCTGCTCGTGTCTGCGAACCATGCCTTGATCGATCTGTTCGTCCCAGTG
>CBDUYZ010000364.1:0-2774 GCA_965371575.1 uncultured bacterium | reverse complement strand
TAAGAAACAGGAAGTTACAAGATAAATAGAAAAACACAATTTCAGAGGCACAACCCAACCTGAAAGGGCGTCATGGAGACCTTCAGCCAGGCCGATCCGATCTATCTGGACTACAACGCCACCACTCCGGTCGACCCCCGCGTGGCGGAGGCGATGATCCCCTTCCTGGGTGAACATTTCGGCAACCCATCGAGCAGCCATGTCCTGGGCCAACGCACCCGGACGGCCGTGGAAAACGCGCGCCGCCAGGCCGCCGCCCTGCTGGGCGCCGACCCCGCAGGCATCGTTTTCACCAGCGGGGGAACCGAGGCCAACAACCACGCCATCATCGGCGCCGCCCTCGCAGGCCGGGACCGCGGCCGGCACATCGTGACCACGGCCGTGGAGCATCCAGCGGTGAGCGAAGTCTGCCGCCACCTCGAATCCCGCGGGTTCACCACGACCTTCGTACCGGTCGACGAGTTCGGCAGGGTCGATCCGGACCGAGTGGCCGCGGCCTTCACCGACCAGACCGTTCTCGTGTCGGTCATGCACGCCAACAACGAAGTCGGCACTCTGCAGCCGGTGGCCGAGATCGCCGCGCTGGCCAGGACCCGGGGTATCGTGAGCCATTCGGACGCCGCCCAGTCCACAGGCAAGATTCCGGTGACCCTGGACGGCCTGGGCGTGGACATGATCTCCGTGGCTAGCCACAAACTCTACGGCCCCAAGGGCACGGGCATACTCTGCCTGCGGTCCGGGGTGGAACTGCCCAACCTCATGTTCGGCGCGGGCCACGAGCAGGGCCGGCGGCCCGGAACCGAAAATATCATGGAGATTGCCGGGCTGGGCGTGGCCTGCGAACTGGCCGCCGCCGAGCTCGCAGAGCAGGGCGAACACCTGGCCGTCCTGCGCGACCGGCTGCAGACAGGACTGCTGGAGGCCTTTCCTTCCGCCAGGGTCAACGGCCATCCCGCAGGACGCCTGCCCAACACCCTGAGCATCAGCTTTGCAGACCTCACCGCAGCGGCCATCATCCACCATATGCCGGATGTCGCCGTATCAGCCGGCGCCGCCTGTCACGGAGACGGCGGGGTGACCATCTCCCATGTGCTGAAGGCCATGGGTGTGCCGGAAAGATTCGCCCTGGGAACCATCCGCATCTCGGTGGGCCGCATGACCAGTGACCAGGACGTCACCGACGGGCTGGCCGCGGTAATACGGGGTGTCCGGGCCGCTGCTTCCGATACGTCAGGGTGAAATGAGCTCTACGGGGTGGATTCCTGGGGTTTCAACTTCGCCAGCTGAGCCTGCAGGGTCGGACAGGGATTGTCGTCGGACAGGATCTCGGCCAGGGTGGTTCCCTCGAACGCTTCCTGGACCATGGCCATGGCCTGATCAAGACGGCGGTGCAGGGGGCAGAGCTCGGAGCTGTGTCCCGACAGATCCAGGGGGCAGGTCTCGATCCTCTTGTAGGGGCTGACCGCGTTGAGGATCTCCATCATGTTCAAATCTTCAGGTCCCCGCGCCAGGACGAAGCCACCCTTCAGGCCACGCGTGGAATATACCAGCCCCGCCCTGGCCAGGGCCTGGAGAACCTTGGACAGATAGCTTTGGGGAACTTTCATGGTATCGGCGATCTGCCGCGTGGTCATGGACCGGCCGTCACCGGAAGCCAGGGCCACCATGGCGCGCATGGCGTATTCGATGGTCAGGGAAAACAAGGAAGATCCACCTTCGATCGGGTATTATCCACCTTCGCGGTCGGATATAATCAGATAATTTTATCCAATTTAAAATAATCGTCGGCGAGTGTCAACGTCCGAAGGAAAATGCGACCCTGACAATGAGGTAATCCCAGTTGTAATCGAGCAGTCGTCCATCGAAATCGATGTTGGTGGTCTCGAAACGGTTGTAGGTGTACTCCCCCACCAGCTCGATGCTGTGCATCTTGAAGCCCAGGCCCGCACTGTAGGCCGGGGCGTTCACGCTGGTCTTGTAGTAGCCGCCGTACTGCTCCTCATCCTGGTAGACGTTGTGCGCCAGGGCCACGCCGCCGGTCAGGAAGGGACGAAAAACCGCGCGCGGGCCGCCCATGAAGGCCTGGAAATCGAGCCCGTAACGATAGATTCGTGTTTTCAGGACGTAGGCGGTGTCGGTGTCTTCGAAGACGCCCGTATTGTCTCCGAAACGAGTGTAGTGGAAGGCGGGAGAAACAGCGAAGTATTCACTCAGCCACTGACGGAAGCGGATGCCGAATTCCCATCCGGTGCTCACGCCCAGGCCGGTGTCGTAATCCAGGGTCCAGGGATCCTTCTGATCGCCCATGGGCTCAGCCAGGCCCCCCTCCAGTATGAACTCATGACTGGACGGACCGCGCTGGTAATGTGTTTGGCCGGACTTCAGGACTACTCTGGCCTCAGCTTGAGACACGAGCGCCGTCATTCCTACCAGCACCAGGAGCACTAAGGTTGCGGTTCCGTTCGTCAGGCGTTTCATGAGTTTCTTCCTCCGGTTGAATTAGGCCGGGTAGAAAGGGGGCCTGCTTGAACTCTCAATCCATGGTGGGTAATGCAGGGAGGATGCCGGATACGGCAAACGAAACGGCTATTTCATATTGTCTTTGATAACAGGGCCTTGTCTGGTTAAGCCAAGGCCCTGAGCAAGTAACGTGAAGCCGGCTCTCACCTGAAATGTGTGTCCCCAGTAGGACAATCGCGCCCCATAAAGGACAGTTGGCCCTAGCAGGCTGTTGAAAAACTGGATCTGGTCGCGTTCGGAGCGCTGATCGGCTG
>CBDUYZ010000363.1:0-2777 GCA_965371575.1 uncultured bacterium | reverse complement strand
ACCTTGATGAGGTTGGTCGTGCCTGCGACATGGAAGGGCAGCCCGGCGGTGATCACCACCGCGTCCCCCTTCTCCACATATCCGCCCTTGACCGCACTCGTGATGGCCATTCGCTCCAGCGCCTCCCCGTTGTCCACCATGGGGGTGACCATGGGTTCGGCCCCGAAGACCAAGGCCATTTCCAGGGCGGTCTTGACGTCCGGGGTCATGGCCAGCAGGACCTGCCGGGGACGGTGGCGGGCGACCAGGCGGGTCGTGCTGCCGCTCTGGGTGCAGGTGATGATGGCGCCCGCGCCGATAGCGAAAGCCATCTTCACCGCGGAATGCGCCACCGCCGCCTCGAAGCTCAGGGTGTGATTCAGTTTGAATTTTTCGGCCCAGCCCTCGAAGTCGAATTCCTTTTCCGTGTCGGCGGCCACGTTACGCAAGACCTCCACCGCCCCGACCGGAAACGCTCCGATGGCCGTCTCTTCGGACAGCATGACCGCGTCGGTGCCGTCGAGGATGGCATTGGCCACATCTGTCACCTCGGCCCGGGTGGGCCGCGGGTTCTCCACCATGGACCGCAGCATCTGGGTGGCCGTGATCACCGGTTTGGCCGCGGCGTTGGTCCGGGCGATGATCATCTTCTGGGTCCGGGGCACCTGTTCCAGGGGAATCTCAACCCCCAGATCACCGCGTGCGACCATGATCCCGCCGGCCACGGCTATGATCTCGTCGATATTTTCCAGGGCCTCGAACTTCTCGATCTTGGCGATTACCGGGGTGTCCTTGCCCGCCGCGTGAATGATCTTGATGGCCGTCTCGACGTCCGCGGCGTCCCGCACAAATGACAGGGCGACGAAGTCCACGCCCTGGACCAGCCCGAACTCCAGGTCGGAACGGTCCTTCTCGGACAGGATGGGCGCGTCGATGGTCCTGGCGGGCAGATTGATGCCCTTGTTCGACCCCAGCTCCCCGCCGGTGACCACCCGGCAGTTCACGTCGGTCTCGTTCGTGGATTCCACGACCAATTCCATCAGCCCGTCGGCCAGCAGCAGTGTGTCGCCGGCCTGGACGGTGCGGGGCAGGGCGGGGTAGGTCAGGCCCACCTCCGATACATCGCCCGGAACCTCGCGGTTGGTCAATCTGAAAGCGGCACCTGTCACCAGAGTGATCGATCCGGCAGCCACTGGTCCGGTGCGGATCTTGGGTCCGGCCAGATCCTGCAGAATGGCCACGGGCTTGTCGAGGCGGGCCGAGATTTCGCGGATGTCCCTGATCAGGGTCGCGTGCTCTTCCTGCGTCCCGTGGGAAAAATTCAGCCGGCAGACGTTCATGCCCGCGGTCATGAGCTGTTCAAGGACTTCAGGTTCGCGGCTGGCCGGTCCGATGGTGCAGATGATCTTGGTCTTGATCATGACGGGTTACCTCAATCGAGAAAGAAATCGGAAATCAGCGGAGTGCCGACCTTTACTGCGTACTTGTCGAAATCGGTTTCGCCTTCTTCGGACAGGATCTCTTCATCGATCAGGAAACCGCCCGTGCAGGTCCGGCTGTCGCGGGTCAGGACCGCCCAGGCGGCGTCACCCACGATGGCGGGCCGGCGGCTGGCGGCGATCATCTTTTCCCCACCCAGCAGATTGCGCACCGCCGCGGTGGCAATGGCCGTTTTCGGCCACAGGGCATTGAACGCCACCCCCTGTTCGGCGAACTCGGCGGACATGCCCAGGACCCACACGCTCATGGCGTACTTGGACAGGGTGTAGGCCGCGTGACCGGCGAACCACCTGGTCTTCATGTTCAGGGGCGGGCTGATGTTCAGCACGTGGGGATTGTCCGCCTTCAGCAGGTGGGGCATGGCAAGCCGGGTTACCACGTAGCTGCCGCGCGCGTTTATGTCCTGCATGCGGTCGTACATCTTCATGGTCGTTTCCTGCAGGCCAGTCAGTCCAAGCGCGCTGGCATTGTTGATCACGATGTCCAGGCCGCCGAATTCCGCCACGCCTTTTTCGATCGCCGCGTTCACCTGATCCTCGAAGCGGATGTCCGTCTTGACGGCCAGGGCTCGACCGCCGGCGGCCTCGATCTCGGCCGCGGCCGTGTCGATGGTGCCCGGCAGCCGGGGATGTTCGGTTGTGGTCTTGGCCACGACGATGATGTTGGCGCCGTCACGGGCCGCGCGCAGGGCGATGGCCTTGCCGATGCCCCGGCTGGCGCCGGTGATGAAGATGGTCTTGTCCTTGAGAGTGCGCTCCTGGGCCATGCCTCTTGTCCTTTCGCTGCGGCGGGGGAAAGGCTGCGATTTCCTCCCTGCAGTAAGCCGCACTCCGGACCGCGGTGTCAAGAGGCGCTCCGGCCGAAGATCGGCTATTCTGGGTTAACCTGACCGAACGAAGATCCGTCCAGGGAGGCTCTCATGAACTCGAATCCCTACTTCATCAAGCGCATCGGCACGGCCAAGATGATCGGCATGGCCTTCGGCCTGCTCGGATTCTTCATGATCCCGTACTTATGGCCGGGCGAAAGCATGTGGCTGCGCGTCGGCGTCCTGTTGTGGTACACGACCTTCGGCGCAATGATCGGGGTCGTGGGCATGTTCGATTATCATCCCATGCTGAAATTTCGTATGCCCTTCTGGTTCCGCGGCCCGGTGTTCGGCGCCTGGTACAACCTGGTCCTGGCCTTCCTGCTGCACGACAAGCTGAGCGTGCTTATGCAGCAAGCGGAAGGCGTTTTCGGCGGCTTCACGAGCCCGTTCTGGATCGTGCCGGAAGGCGCTGTGCTGGGATTGGTCA
>CBDUYZ010000362.1:0-2782 GCA_965371575.1 uncultured bacterium | reverse complement strand
GGGTACGCCTCGGTCCCAAAACCTTGCGAGGGCACTGTCACATCTGATCATACACACTCTCGCTACGGTGATTCATGAATAATCCGGGCTAATGATGGAGAATTAGCGGCGGATTCTGCCCGAAAACCCGGAGGTGGGTCGCCATGTCATATCTTTAATTATTACAATCAGTTACCTGGGCCAATGTTCCCCGCTATCTGAACATGGCCTTGACGCTACCCCAGCAACCATCCTCCGTCACCTTATTTAGATTTGTCAGGTCCACCTGCCCGATCATCTGGTAATACTGCTGGGTGGTGCCCTGGTGCACGGAATCCCGGCTGGTCACGTAGAACTTGATCGTGCCGTTGACCTCCAGGGTCGAGTAGTTCTGACCGCGTTCGAACAGGAATCGCACCTCGAAGGAAGCCCACTCGGCGTTGGGAATTATGTCGTCGTGCGGCGACATGACCCAGGCGTCCTGCGCCTGGAACGTGTGGAAGGAGATGCTGAGCACGCCGGGTACGAAATTCCCGAGGGGATCTAACAGGGCCTCTCCCGAGAACATGCGCTCGTGGATCCTCAGCTCCTCGTTCACGTCGAGCGTGGTGCCGACATCCGGGAATTCTTCCGTGGTGCTCTGCTGCAGGATGGTCAGGAAATCCGGATGCATGATCTTGCGGTACTCGTCGAAATCCCGCGTCTCATAGATCCTCTGGAAGTTAGACATCAACACGTCGGGTGATCCGGGAAAGGGCAGTTCCTCGGGCACGACCGGCGGACCGTCGTCGGGATCCTCATCGGGCGAGAAAATGCAGCCGGCAGGGGCGATCAACAGGGCGAAGGCCGCCAGCAGCAGAAAAAACTTCAATTTCATTTCACTATTCCTCCAGCAGGCCGGGGACTTCCCCAGGGGTCGTTTCCCTAATGCCATAGGGGTACGGGATCAGAAGCCCGCTTGATTCTTGACGGAACCATCAGTAATTTTAACATATCGAACGACTATTGGCTACCAAAAGTTCCTCGCAACACCCCCATCGAGTTGAGAAGCTGACCAGTGCCGGGATCACTTTCCCCCTGGAGATCTCTCCACTCGTAAATATACCAAAAATTCGCCTCGAGTCTAAAAATTACGTCGCATTTGGCCCGGTAGCGAACCACGGACCCGTCGGCGTCGTTGGTAACCACCAGGTCGTAGACGATGTCCTCGATGGTCATTTCGTTGCCCGAGGCCGGTGGAAAGACGAAGTCGTCCTCACTCATCTTTGCGACGATGCTGACGCCGCTGTTGAAGAAGTCGTTGATGAAGGTCACTTCCCGGGCGCGGTCCCAGTCGTCGAATGTTCCCGGAAGAAACAGGTCCCTGGCCTCGTCATCCGGAAAATACCGGAATTCGATCTGGCTGATGTTGTCCTCCCAACCCGGCGCATGAGAGGCCATCAACGACTTCCCCAGATTGGCCCATACGTTGGCGGGCGAGCTCTTGAGCAGGTAGTCTATCTGGACACCGGTGCCCGGCGGTGCGGGCACCCGCGGGGAGAACAGGCAGCCCGACAGCAGGATCGCCCCCGCGCCGAGCCAGACGGCCACCAGCAGCCTCCCGCCTGCGCGGGACATCATTCCGGGCAGACCCTTCTTCATCTCAGAACTCCCATTTCAGGTAGATGTCCGCTTCCCAGTAATCGGAACTCGTCTCGGTCACGCTGGGCCCGAAGGCGTTATACTTCTTGACCATGGCAGAAAGTTCCAAGGAATTTTCCTTGAACCACTTGCGGCTCACCCTGGTGCCCACCCACATCTCGCCCGAATAGTTCAGCGTGGTGGCATTTTCCACGCCGAAGGTATCCCGCTCGTCCCGAGTCCGGTAAGTGGAAGCCTCGAGAGTTACTCCCGGGGCGGCCGCAAATCTCATGCCCATTTCTATCTTGCTGATCGTCTGGGAGAGGTTGCGATGATAGAACACGTTTCCCGAGGCGTCGGTGCTGGTCTTGGTGGCGGAGAACCGCTTGTTGAAATCGTGGCGCAGGGTGATTTTCAGGCGGTTGGTGGGACTCATGACGACCTTGGTGGCCAGATTGCCCCGCTTGTTGTAGTCATCCGTACGGTTGACCGATTCCAGGCCGGAAAACGAAAAGTCCGTGTACTGGATGTAGACCCGGTAGCTCTGATCCAGACTCAACCATGGCGAAATGGTCCAGCCGTATCCCGGGGACAGTTCGTAGGAATCCTTCACGTGGTTGTTGGAAGACCGGGATTCCCGGATGTTGAAGTCCTGGACCTGCTGATAGGAGAATACCATGGTGGCGCGGAACTTCCCGACCCAGTTCCGTTCCAGCCGGGCGCCGAAATCGGTCTGGTGTCTGTCCTTGTCGTTTTCGTTGTGACGGTTTTCGGCGATGTCCTGGACCAGACCCTCGTGATACCTGATGTTGAGCATGGTGTGACTGAACAGGCCGCGGAAATATTTGAACTCGTAGTCCCGCGCCTTGTTGTACTGCTTGCCCCGGTTTTCGGTCGCGTTCTTGTAGCGCTGGTCGTCCCACTTCCAGAGGTAACCGTAACTGACGGCAAAGGAATCGCGGCCCGCGGCGAAGGTCAGGGCCAGATCCATCACATCCTGTTCCTTCTGCCTCAGGCCGACGCCGCTCTGGGCGAAATCGAGATCGTTGGACAGACGTGTAAGCCTGGTCTCCACCCCGAACCGGCCGAACCGGAAATTGTTTTCCAGCTCATAGGAAATCGCGTCGGTGGTTTCCAATTCGTCCACCACCTTCTCGTCTTCCGCCACGCCCACGGTATCGAT
>CBDUYZ010000361.1:0-2783 GCA_965371575.1 uncultured bacterium | reverse complement strand
ATTCCACCAGGAAGGTCCCCGAAGGGAAATAGAGCCTTTCCTGCTGAAGAGCGCGCTCCTCCCGGCTGTCGAAAACCCACAGGGTCATGACGATCACCAGCGCCAGTGCCGTCACGGTCAGCCCACGCAGCAGGGTTTTCATGCGTGCGCCCATCAGCCCCGTAGCTCCTTGCGAGAGAAGATGGACCCCGCCACAACCAGCAACAGAACGGTCCAGGCCAGGCTATAGACCGTGGCCATCACCAGGTGCTCGCCGGAAACCGCGGCCCCATGCACCACCGCACCGCGCAGGTTGAACACCTCGAGGTTGGGTGTCAGATAGTAGACCAACTCGGAAACCTGCCGCTGGAACACGCCGCCCTGCATCTGTCCGAAGTCGCGGATGGACTGGCTCAGATGCCCCACCATGAACACCCCGAGCGTGAACACCGCGGCCAGGACCGGCGAGACGCTGGTCGAGAAGAAAACGACCACGGCGTTGATCAGGGTCAGTTCCAGGAAGGTCAGGTAGAAGGCGCCCAGGAAGCGCAGGGAGAACGAGCCGGGCGCCAGGAACAGCATCAGCAGGAACACCAGGCCCATGATCGCCAGCATGGAGACAAGGGTCAGGTTCAAACCGAGAAATTTTCCGATCAGGTATTCCCGTCGTCCGACGGGTTTGGACAGGATGGTCACTATGGTTCCCTTGTCCAATTCCTTGCGGACCATGTTGCTGCCGACGAATATGACGACCAGGAGGCCGAAAATGACCATCGAAGCCAGGCCGATATCCGCCATGATCTTGCCTTGGGCCCCCACCGTCAAAGGCGACAGGATGGCCGTGCTTGCCAACATGATGAAGCCGAAGATGGCCACCAGGTAGAAAATCCTGTCCCGGACCGTTTCCAGGAAGGTGCTGCCCGCCAGGGCTACTATGTTGCCGGTCATCGGACGACCTCCCGCTCCAGGGACGCTTCCCGGTTGATTTCCATGAACAGTTCCTCCAGGCAGGACCGGTTGGTCTCCAGGGACGACACCGGGATCG
The DNA here is from genome assembly GCA_965371575.1 of uncultured bacterium. Lineage (GTDB taxonomy): Bacteria > Krumholzibacteriota > Krumholzibacteriia > LZORAL124-64-63 > LZORAL124-64-63 > JAGLCY01. Next base: position 1,759 of record CBDUYZ010000361.1, on the reverse strand, counting down.
CCTCGCGATGGCATTCGTTCAGCAGATTCCTCAGACCCGCCAGGCTGTCAATCTGTACGCGGACCTGGCCGCCGCCGAGGCTGCGGTGATTCTGCGGCAGCCAGCTGGGGCTGGCCGCACCCAGGGCCAAATCTACGATGTAGGAGAAAGTGTGGTTCAGTTCGGTCAAATCCCGCACAGCCACCAACCTGCCCTCCTTGAGGATGCCCACCGTGTCGGCGATCAACTCCACGTCCGGCACGATGTGACTGGAAAGAATGATGGTCGTGCCGGCGCGTTTGAGATCCATCAGCAGTTCGCGGACATCCCGCCGGCCGAGAGGATCCAGGCCCGACATGGGTTCGTCGAGAATCAGCAGATCCGGGTCCCCGAGGACTGCCTGGGCCAGGCCGATCCGCTGCAACATCCCCTTCGAGAATTTCTTGAGGCGGCAGCCGGCGGATGCGGTCATGCCCACCAGTTCCAGCACTTCGTCGATACGGGCGGCCCGGCGGCTCTTCGGCATGCCGAGCAGGCGAGCATAGAACTGCAGCAGCTCCCGGCCGGTCAGGTGCTCGAAGAAGTAGGGCTGCTCCGGCAGATATCCAACCCGGGCCCGGGAGTCCGGGTCGCGATGGTCCTTGCCCATGATGGAAACCTCGCCGCCATCGGCATGGACCAGATCCAGTATGCAGTTGATGGTGGTGGTCTTGCCGGCCCCGTTGTGACCGATCAGGGCAAACACGCTGCCTCGGGGAATCGAGAACGAACCGCCTTCTATGCCCCGTATATGCCGCCTCAGAAAACCCGAGCGGAAGGATTTCCGCAGATCCAACACCTCGATGGCCACCGCAGGCGCAACGGCGGGGCGAATGTTCATGGTTTCTCGGTCCAGTGTCTTGATTTTTACCGGCGCTTGAATGATCAACGTCCACCTCCGGTCAACAAGGACCCTAAATCGTAGTTCTGGGAGGATTCTGAGCTGTTCCAGCCGTTGATTTGCAACCGGAATGCCAAAGACGGGCCCGGAACCATCGATTTCCGGGGAGGACGGGAGGGGAAAAGCATTCGACGGGGGCTTGGGGTCAGTTCTCGCCCAGGGACGGGGCCGCTAGCGGCGCCTGTCCTGATTTGCGCTGGACCATGCCCTACTGGCCGTTGACCAGCACGACAACCTCCGCATCCTTGCCCCAACCGTTGATCGTGTAACCAACAGGGGTCATGGTAGCATCGACGACGGACACGATGCCGATCTGGCCAGGAGTAGTGGCGGCGCCGGCATACAGGGGCTCGGTGTAGTTGCCGGTGAAGGCGTTCTCCAGAGCGTTGCCGCCCAGGGGATCGGTGGGCAACAGTGGGCCGACGTCAAGCGCGGCGTCCGAATAGATACCATCGTTGCGGACAGCGAAGTCCTCGGCGGCCAGCTGCACCGTGTGTGCAGCTCCCTTGACCTTGGCTTCCTTGGCCCGGCTCTGGAGCTTGATGAAGTTGGGAATGGCGATGGTGGCCAGCAGGGCAAGAATGACGACCACTATCATCAGTTCAATAAGTGTAAATCCTTCGCTGTTTCGCATTCTGACCTCCCCGGCTGTTCCGTTGTCGTGACGACAGGCATCATCGATGTTGTCGACCGTAAAGCTGCTTCCTTAACACGAAAGGGACGGCGCTGTTACCGGCGCCGTCCCTGATTCGAGCTGGACCATTCCCTACTGGCCGCTGCTCAACAATAGAATCTCAGCATCCTTGCCCCAACCGTTGATCGTGTAACCAACAGGGGTCA
>CBDUYZ010000360.1:0-2784 GCA_965371575.1 uncultured bacterium | reverse complement strand
GTTCATGCCACAGCCGATGGCATGACCCGCAAAGGGTCATCAGGTTTTCCGGCTTGTTGTTTCCCCCCTGGCTGCGCGGTTTTAGGTGATGCACTTCCAGGAACCGCGTCCGCCCGCAACCCGGTGCCTGGCAACGGTGCTTGTCCCTCGCTAGCACCTTTCGGCGCACGCGCGGCGGGATCGTCGTCGTGTTCCGGCCACCGTGTTCGCAGACAGCGGCATCGCAGTGCATTCGTTCTACCTCGGCCCTGCTCAACTCACGCTCCCCCGCGTCGGTCTGGACGGTCATCCGACCTGTTTTCGCATTTTCGTGAACATGGATCTGGACCGGCGGCTGGCTGGGGAGGTGCCCCCGGGGGCACTTTTGCCTATGTAACTCTTTTGTTTCCAACAAAGCCGCTAACGCTTCCAGTATCAACTCCGCCCGATCATTCGGAACATCGCCCAATTTGTGGAGCCGCTCGACCATCGCCGAACGACGCGCTTCCTGCTCGGGCGTCAGGTCCACCTGGAAACGAACCGGCAGTTCCCGCGGCGCCACAACCGGCGGCGATGATGGCAACAACTCGCCCTGGCCAGGATCCACCTTGGCCGCGCGTTTGGCCTTCTTGACTTCGAGGACCAGCTTCTGGCGCGTGCTTTTTGCCGCCTTCAGCCAGCGATCTTCGGTCTCCGGGGTGGCTACCGAGACGATCTCCCGCGCCTTGGTGTAGCCGAGTTCCCCGGACGCCACGGCTTTTCGTACCGCCGGCAGGTTGTCCAGCTGCCGCGCAAGACGGATAAAGTCGTCGGTCCGGGACTTGGAAAAACCCAGCTCCTGGATTGCGTACTGATTGATGGAGGAAAGACCCAGATCACGAAAAAGACGGCGATTCATGACCTCGCCGAACCACAACACGGCGCACTGGTGGGCCTGTTCCACGGCCTTCAAGGAACGGCGTAGCGAGACGTGGACCTTGGCGGCGGGTTGATCGGGGGCATATGAAATAGCGGACATGATTATCCTCCTGATTGGGGTTTCGGGAGGTGCATTCAATATACGAACAGAAGGCGAAAATAACAAGAAAATATCGAGATAATTGCAATTAATTCAAGTTAGTTACGAAAATCCATAATCTTGACACAGGGCATTCACTTGAGGCCAAAAAAATGCCCGGCCAACCCAGATCGGATCACCGCACCCGGCGTCGGGCGTAGGTCGCCTTTTCGAACGAACCCAGATGCAGGAACACCGACTTCCCATATTCGCCCCAGGCCAAATCCACCCTGGCCACACCCACGATGGGCAGCAGCAACCGCAGGCCGAACCCGTAGCCGTCGATGAACCTGTTGGAAGCGAACTGTGGGGCGTCGTCCCAGCCGATGCCCCAATCACTGAAGGCCGCCAGCTGCAGCCCGCCCCGGTACTTGATGCCCAGCGGCAGATCCCAGCCCCGCGGTTTTAACAGGGTGTACCTGTATTCGAGGGTGTTGATCATCTGGTTCTTGCCCTTGCGAGCGGCGAAACTCCAGCCGCGGACGGTGTTGGTGCCGCCGATACCGAACTGCTCCCAGGGAGCGACTTCGACCCCGATGTCGCCCGAACGGACCGTGGTCAGCGAAAAACCCGTCAGGGTATGCCGGTCCGCCAGGTACTGGTACCGGCGAAAATCCAGATCAATCTGGGTGTACTGGCTGGAATTCTCGAATATCTCGACGGCCTGGGTCAGAACCACTTCGTTCCACCAACCCCTGGTGGTGCCGATGAAGGCGTCCAGACTGTCGTAACCAAGGTACAGTCCCAGGCGCGAGGCTTTGTCGTGGTTGTTGGGCGAAATGGTCACGCCGGCCTTGTCGCTGCGGATCGACAGGAAGGAGAGAATGCCGCCGACCCGCCCGTGTTCCCCGATATTGGGGCCGGAGGCCAGGTAGAGCTCGTCGGAGGTTTCGAAGAAGTTCTCCACCAGGTTGTCTTTTTCCCGGTGGTAGTACTCCAGCTTGTAGCCCCAGTGGTTGCCCCACACCCAGGGGTTTTCCAGCCACAATTCCAATTCGGTATAGCCACCGACCAGGAAGCGGGCGGAAAGGAAGATGTCCTTGCCCATCAGGTTGGGCACCTTGACCCCCAAGCCTGCCGAAACACCCGTCTCATCGGAGAACTTTAGCCCCACCGAGGGCAGGAAAGTCAGAAGTTCGACGAACTTGTAGTGAACGATCACCCCGTCCGGCCCGGGCACTGCTTTGATATCGATGTCGGCGAATATATCCAGCTGATGGAGATTCTGTTTCTCCTTGGCCAGATTTTCTTTTAGACAGGGCTCCCCCACCTTGGATACGAGTTCCCGAGTCACGATGTATTCCTTGGTGCGGTTCAATCCCTCGAACCGCAACTCGCCGATGATCGCGCCCCAGGGTTCGGCGGCGAGGGCAGCCTCCTGGGCAAGGGACCGCGGAACGGGCAGGCAGACGGCAGCCATGACCATCATCGCGACCAGCCTGAGTAATTTTTTCTCCGCAATCACCATGGGCTACCAATCGCTTTCACCGGGGAAGAAGGTTGCAGCAATCTTCCGCCTACTCACTATTAAGGGGTACACCTGAAAACTCAGAAATGAAAGGACAGTGTAAGGGATCCGAAGCGGTCGGGACTGCTCTGCCCCGCGAATTCGGGCGAACGCACCACGTAGGTAAACCCCAGGCGCATCCCCAGGCCGGATACCGCCACCCCTGCCACCAGGTCGCCGACAAGAAGCTTTTTCTCCACGCTGTGACTATCGGAGAACGTGTTGCCGTCCAGAAAGATGT
>CBDUYZ010000359.1:0-2799 GCA_965371575.1 uncultured bacterium | reverse complement strand
CTCCGGTCAGGCTGCTGGAAGGATCGACCGCCGTGACGGCGACCCGGTGGCCTTGCGCCGTCAGGCCCGTACCGAGCGCCTCGATGAACGTGCTCTTGCCCGAGCCGGGCACACCGGTAATGCCAACCCGGAGCGATTCGCCGCACTTGTGCAGCAGGTTGGTCAGGACCTCCTGAGCCACTTCCTGATGGACGGACGCATTGGATTCGATGAGCGTGATGGCCCGGGCCAGCAGAACCCGGTCCCCCGACAGGACGCCATCGATGTATTCCCGCGCCGACAACAGGCGTCGCCGGGGACCGCCTTCGGCGCCGCCGTTACCGGTGGAATGGCCAGGCAATCCGTCGTGACCGCCGTTCACGCCCTTGCGGATGTTCAGGGCCGAAGGTGCGGCCGGCTGTTTTTCCTTGTCCTGTCTGTTCATGGCTCACTTGCCGTTGGGGAAGACATCTTCGCAAATACTAGTTTCAAGTCCCCCCAGCAGTCAACACAAGGCAGCCCCGGAAGATTCGGAACCGACGCGGATTCCGAGGGCTTCAATCCAGCAGGATGGTGCCGTTGGCCGTGTCATCTTCCTCGAGCAACAGGGCCCGCAACTGGGGCCACAGAGCCGCCGGATACACGTCCGCCGCCAGTTTGAGTTCGCGGGTGACCGTGATCCAGCCATCCTCTTGCGTCGCGGAAACCGTGAACTCCCCGGCTTCATTCACCAGGGACACGGGATCCGGCAGGCGGACGACTTCGGTTTCGCCGACCAGGAGCCGGAATTTCACCGATTGTTCCAGGGGTCCGGCCAACAGAACCGGGGATTCCCGTTTCTCTGCGAAGAGGTGGCTGCCCGCCGCCCTACTCAGGAGACCGCCCTCCGGCGTGCCGATGACCAGGCGCTTCCTGCCGGAATCCTCGGGTTCCGGCATCTCCACATCGACGCCGAATCCAAAAACGACCTGGTGCTGATGAAAGATCTCCGGGTTGGTCCGCTTCAAACTCGCGCCGGGAATCACCTCGGCGATCAGGTCGGCGAGGAAATCGCGCGCACCGTTTTCCATGCCCGCCATGTCACCCTGGGGGCAGAAGATGCCCGCGGCGTGGAGCTGGCCCGACCCTTGCCAAGATCCTTCTTCGCCAGGCTCAAGGGTCACGGTCACCTCCAGACGGTTCGCCCACTGGGAATTGCCGAGGAAGGGCTCGACGAACTGATCCGTGCGCCACAGGGGCCGACCGATCAACGGCGCCTGGCCCGACAGCGCGCCCTGGTCGGGATCGTACAGGCCGGCGGGATCGCCCTTGATGCTCAGGTACAGGGCCCCCAATCCGGTCAGCCGGGCGATGTCCGGTCCGACGAGGCTGTGGCCCGCACCGACGAAGATCGGGGTGACCTCGTATCCGGCTTCTCGCAACAGCGCCGCGGCCAGCACCGCACGGTCCAGCGGGTGGCCGTAGGCGGTGTTCCAGGTGCGAACGGCCGGACGCGGGGTGAACCGCCAGAAACGGTCCGGGTAGTGGACGCCCCGGACGTTCCGATTCACCTGATCGGTCACCGCCTGGATCCGGCTCCAGCGGCTGGGTGCAAACTCGACCCAGGCTTCCAGGGAATCGGCCAACGCCTCATCCAGAACGGCGGCCTCGTCGAACAGCGCGCGCCAGTGATCACGCAGCGCCGGCCACTCCGGCCAGGTCGACCAGACGACCGCCGGTTCATACGCGGCCGGAGCATCAGTGAGGGGCGTCAGCAGGGCCGGCACATCGGCCATACGCCAGATCATGGTCGCAGTGCCGTCACTTTCCGATACGACCGGTTCGACCACGCCGTTCAAAATTTCATATTGAAACACCGCTCCGCTCGGAACAGTCACCTGCAATTCCGTGAGCACCGAGGGATCGCGTTGAGGCATCACGAACAGGCCGTCGGCGCCCGGCAGACCGGTTTCGGTGATGGTGTAGACCGTCTCCATGACGCAGGGCAGTTCGATCCCGTCGTGCAGAAGCATCGTCTCGCGCATGGTCGTGTAGTCGTCGGCACGGCTCAGGGCGTGCGGCAGGGTGTGGACCACCGCCGTTTCGCTGATGACCGACCGGTCCGGCCACCAGCGGCCGTCACGCCAGGTGCGCAGGACTTCCACCTTCAATTCCGTAGTCGCGGTGTTCCAGGGAATCCTCAGATCAGCGTAGCCGCGGATACCCACCGATGTGCCGATCCAGACCACCCGATGCACCCGTGTCGCCAGGGCACCGTCTGCATCCAAAGTGACATGGCGACTCTCCAGCAACAGCACCGCGTCTTCGCCGGAAAAGTCAAAATCAGCCTGGGCCCTGGTCCAGAGTTCGTCCAGGTCGTGGCCGGAGGAAATACCCATCTCGGAAGCAATGGACAATCCCGCAAGTAACGAAATTACAGCCACTAACGCGGTTAACCTAAGAGCTTTCATTACTTGCCCACCTTCTCGAGACGGTACGTCTGGTCGCCCCAATCGCGGGCGGCTTCCATGGCTTTGCGGAAGCCGGGATAACCGTCGGGCGGGATCTGCCGGCGCCTCACTTCGGCCTGATGGCTCAGCACCAGCTTGCTTCCATTTTGCTCCACCAATCCACTGAACGAGGCATAGGTTTCATCGACCGCGTCGACTTCGGGAGTGTCTACCAACTCGTACCCACCGGGAACCTTGATGATCTCGGTGCCATCCAGCTTCTGGGTATACCAGAGCAAAAGATCGGTTTCCCGTTCCTCGCTCCATTGCGTACCGCCGGTGCCAAAGAGGTTGCGTTCGCCGAGCACGACCTGCATCAGGGGACTGGTGA
>CBDUYZ010000358.1:0-2810 GCA_965371575.1 uncultured bacterium | reverse complement strand
GCAGGCTGTTGAAAAACTGGGCTCGGTCGCGCTGGCTGGCACTTGCGAGCAGATCCAGTTTTTCAACAGCCTGCTAGTGAGGGTACCAGCTCGGGCCGGGAAGGTCAAATTGGGCGGGAACCGGAACGGAAGACGGCTGTCAAGGAATCAGCTTCAGCACTACCGGCAGGTGGTCGCTCACGTTGTGATCGTATTCCCACCAGCCGGCGGGAAATCCCAGGTACAAAGGCACCACGGCGACAGCGGCGGCAGGATCTTCCCAGGCGGAGAACAAGGCGGCGGTGATCAGGATATGATCCAGGTGGCTGGGCCAGCCAGGAAAAGACCACCCGGCGGGAGGCCCCTCCGCAATACCCAGGTCGACGAACCGCCAGACGTCGGGATCATCCAGGAATACATTGAAGACATTGTTCGCCGGATCGTCGGTCAGGCTATCGTTCAGATCGCCCACGATGATCACTTTCCGGTCCGGGTAATTGGCCCGGACATACTCGGCCAGCAGCAGGCCGGCGTCTCGGCGGCGCGTTTCCTCGTCCCACAGGTATTCGCTGAGGAGGTTGTCGCCACAGCATTTGAAATGGTTGCCGATGACCACGACCGACACACCCTTGAACCGTCCCTCCATCACATAGGGAGACCGGGGAAATTCCCGAGGCAGACCCGTGAGGATTTCCCGGACCGAATCGACGATCCAGTCGCCGTTGTTGCGGTATAGAAATGCAAGGTTGATGTCGTAGGAGGCACTGGCTGCGCGAACTCCCGTCCAGTCCTCCAGCCTGTCGTCCAGATCCCTGAAAAAGTCGGGATTCTCGATCTCCTGCAGGGCCAGGATGTCCGCATCCATGGTCATTACTGCCCGAGCCACCAGATCGACGGTGACGAGGCTGTTCTTGGGGAAATGTTCCAGATTCCAGGTCACAACCTCCAGGGTGGCCTCGGTCCCGAATTCCAGGCCGTGGAAAGGGTTATCCAGGGTGTAGACACCCCCGAAACGGATCTCCCCGCCTGAGAACAATTCCAGGCTCTGGGCAAAGGGAGGGTACCAGTCGGGGATTTCATCCCAGCTGAGCACATACTCGCCTGGAGCGACTCCCGTCAGGGTGGAATCCCCCCGGCCGTATATGGCGAGATCGGCCGGACCGGCCAGATACCAGGGGCCGTCCAGACTGTCGGGCTCCGCGTCGATGAAGATGTTTCCCGTCGAGGGAGCAGCCTGCATGGTGGTGGTGCTTTTCTCACCGCAACCGGCCACCTGCAGCAGGAGGGCGACCGACAGAAGGGCTCCGGCCGGAACGATCCATCTGCTGGTGGGTAAGGATCGACGGGACATCGCCTATTCCCCATACTGCTTGATTATTTCCACGATGCCCCGTCGGCACGCCGCACAGAAGGGTTTGACGCCTTTTGTGAACATGATGCAGTCCAGTTGCGAGCGGAACATACCCTCGGAACTGTAACCGGCTCCCTCGAAGGCCCCCACGACATTCGCGGCGGGATTGGCGATGAACCAGGCGTCGACCTCCAGCTGGTGATTCCACGAAAGCTTTTCACCTTCCGCCTTGGCCCGGGCGACCTCCGCAGACGGAGCGCCGCCGCGCATGAGTTCGGCTATGCGATCGTTTACGACCCCACGCTCCTGTTGGTATGCGATATCCATGGCGTCGTACGCGACCTTGTTCCAGGGCGTGGGCAGTTCACCACCGGTGGCCGACTCCGCCCACTTCAAATGCGTCGGATCCAGCAGGGCGGTGATGTTGGGCTCACGCGGCTCGGTCCCGCGCGGGTAGAAATCGGTGTAGGCGACGTCGGAGGTGTAGTACTCGTCGGCCAGACCGGCGAAGCTATGGCCGAACTCGTGGAGAAACACGTATTCGCTCCACTGGTTGTCGCTGGTGAAGGTGCAGAACAGGTTGTAGATACCCCCGCCTCCGTAGCGTTCGTGGTTGACCATGATATAGAGCACGTCGTAAGGCACGACCTGTGCGATGTCACGCATGGCCCGATTGTCCTCGGTCAGCAGGTAGCGCTCGGAACCCAGGGAATCGAAGGTGCAGCCCAGGGCGGTGCGCTTGTGGACGCCGCGGCTGGGCTCGTCGCAGCCCGATTCCCGCGAAGGCAGCAGCACCCCCCGCACGTTGATCCGGTCGCGATGGGATCCGTAGGGCTCGTGTCCGATCATCACCTGGGCGAACCGTTTCACGTCGGTCGCGAACTTGGCGGCCTCGGCCGCGGTGTACCCCTCGCCCACGATGGCGACATCGACACAGCGGTGAGGCTCGCCCCCGCTGATCCCGTCCACAGTTATGATTCCCGCCGGCGGAGGATCCCGGCGCACGATCCAGCTGTCAGGATCGATGGCGGCGCGGAAAAATTCCCGCAGGACCCCGTCAGCGCCGCGCGACTCCAGGGCAAAATCCACCGGAGCCTTGGGCAACGGTGCAAGCACCGACTCATGATAAGTGCGCAGGACACCCTCGCCGGCGGGACCGGTGGTCCGCCACTCCCCGAAATAGGAATCGAAACCGCGCGACCAGATCAGCTTACCGGAGGCCTCGTCGTAGAGCTTGGCGTAGTAGCGACCAAGATCCATTTCGTCGATCAGATACACCCGGCTGCCCGCCCAGGCGCCCTGACGCCACAACTGGTCCAGAGACACGAACTCCTCGGCCGCGTTGCCGGTGTGATGGTAATCGATGCGTAGGGTCTCATCGTGGAACAGATCCGCGAACGTGGCGCACGGCGCGGGGGCGGCGGCGAGCAGGAAAAGGACGGACGAGGTGACGAGAAACCGGCGAACGGAAATCATGATG
>CBDUYZ010000357.1:0-2816 GCA_965371575.1 uncultured bacterium | reverse complement strand
GTTTCTCCGAGTCTTTCCGAGTTTTTCTGAAACGGGAGGGACGGGTGCTCATTGGTCCGGATATTGGTCCGGAGATTGGTTCGGAAATCATTCCAGCGGGAGGTAGAGACTATCAAGGACAGCAAGTTGACCAGGGTCAACCGGATGATCAGGATCCCACGTGTCATGGTCGTTGACGAGGACGGTGAACAACTGGGTGTTCTCGAGACCAACGAGGCGATCGCCATCGCCGAGGATCGTGGACTCGATCTGGTGGAAGTGGCGCCCACGGCGCGTCCGCCTGTTTGCAAGATCATGGATTACGGTAAATTCAAGTATGAACAGGCCAAGAAGGCCAAGAAGGCAAAACAAGCGTCGCACACGGTCAAGGTCAAGACGATCCAGTTTCGGCCCAAGACCGACGATCACGATTACAATTTCAAGAAGAGACACATCATTTCTTTTCTTGAAGCGGGTCACAAGGTCAAGGTAGTCATGCGCTTTCGTGGCAGGGAAATTTCGCATCTGGACCTTGCCATGGAGTTTTTGAATCACCTGGTCGGCGAGGTTGAGGAATTCGGCGTCCCGGAAACCCGGCCCAAGCGGGAGGGACGGTTGATCACGTTCATCATCGCTCCCAAGAAAATCAACTAGTCCGCGCTTTGCGGATCCTCACGGGCTGGCTGGACGGATGGTCCGATGAGACCGCATCACGTTTTCCCGAGAAATGGGAATTGATCTTCCCGGAGCGACCGGGCAATAGAGAGAGAAAGGCAGAAGACATGGGCAACAAGATGAAAACCAATCGCGCTGCCGCCAAGCGGTTCAAGCTTACCGCCAGTGGGCGCATCAAGAGAAATAGGGCCTATCACGGCCACCTGTTCACCGCCAAAAGCCCTAAACGGCTGCGTAATCTACGCAAGTCGAGCCTGTTGGCTCCCAGCGACGAGGCCAGGGTCCGCAAGATGCTGGCTGGCGGCAAGTAACCCGATATCCATACCGGTCCGGCTCGGGATCGTCCTGATGGGGCCGAGATAGAGGAGGCAATGAAATGCCGAGAGCAACAAATAATCCTGCCGCCAAGGCGCGCCGGAAGAAGTACCTGAAGAGGGCCAAAGGTTTTGTCGGCGGCAAGAGCAATCAGTATGCCGCCGCGCGGGAGACCGTGGAACGCGCCATGGCCTACGCCTACCGGGATCGCCGCAACAAGAAACGCGATTTCCGCCGGCTCTGGATCACGCGCATCAACGCGGCGGCTCGTCTGAATGGCCTGAGCTACAGCCATTTCATCAACGGATTGAAGAAGGCTGAGATCGACATAGATCGGAAGATGTTGGCAGATCTTGCGGTCCATGATTTCGCCGCTTTCACCAAACTGGCTGAGGCGGCCAAGGGCGTTCTCTGAGCCGAGTCGGTTCATGTGCGGGACCTTGGTCCCGGTCCTGCGGAAGGCGCCGCATCATGGTTCAACCACCATGCCGGGTCGGTCCGGCAGAGGGGATCCTGGCATGAAGGAGACCATCGAGCAGCTTCGGTCAGACGGAATCGAACGGATCAAGGCCGCGGATTCACAGTCCGCAATCGAGAACGTTCGTGTGGCTCTCCTTGGCCGGAAGGGGGAGATCACGTCTCTTCTGCGCGGTCTCAAGGATGTCGCCCCTGAGGAGCGCCCCGCCCTGGGGGCGGAACTGAACCGGTTGAAGCAGGACCTGGGGGCGCTACTGGACCGCCGCCAGAAAGAGGTTGCCGGCGGAGCGGGTGTCGCCCCGGTTGCCGCTGGCGATCTGACCCTGCCGGGTGTTTCACCCGCCGCCGGTACGATTCACCCGCTGACGACGGTCCTGGAATCAATCTGTGACATCTTCTACGGCATGGGTTTTTCCCGGGACGACGGTCCGGAAGTCGAGTTGGACTACTACAATTTCACCGCCCTGAATTTTCCTGACGACCATCCCGCGCGGGATATACAGGACACCTTCTACATCGATCCTAAAATCTGTCTGCGCACCCAGACCTCCCCGGTCCAGATCCGCGTCATGGAGAGGAATGAACCGCCCCTGGCCTACATCTTCCCCGGTCGCGTCTATCGCAACGAAAATGCTGATGCGTCCCACAGCTCCGAGTTCTATCAGATCGAGGGACTGGTCGTGGGCAAGGCCATCAGCATGACCGATCTCAAGGACACCGTCGACACCTTCGTCCGCAACTTATTCGGCGCCCAGGAGATCACGCGTTTCCGGCCCCACTACTTCCCCTTCACCGAACCCTCGGTGGAGGTGGACATGCAATGTGTGGCCTGCCGGGGCGAGGGTTGCGGAGTGTGTGGGCAAACCGGGTGGCTGGAAATCATGGGGGCCGGTATGGTCCATCCCAACGTGTTCAAGGCCGCCGGTTACCCTGATGACGTCTACACCGGCTTCGCCTTCGGCATGGGCATAGACCGGATCGCCATGCTCAAGTACGGCATCAGTGATATTCGCCTGCTCTACGAGAACGATCTGCGTTTTCTGAATCAATTCCGAGGTGTGTTTTGAAAATCAGCCTTGACTGGCTCTCCGAGTACGTTTCCTGGGGCGATGAGGCCGAGGAACTGGCGGCCAAACTGACGGCGGCGGGTCTCAACGTCGAAAGTCTGGAAGAATTCCGGCAGACCTTTCCCGGCGTAGTGATCGCCCGCGTGGTGCACCATGAAAAGCACCCGGATGCGGACCGGCTGAGTCTGTGCCGCGTCGATGACGGCAGCGGTGAGACTGTCCAGGTCGTGTGCGGGGCGCCCAACGTGCGCGAGGGCTTGAAGGTTCTGTTCGCCAGGGTCGGGACCGTGCTTCCGGGCGACT
>CBDUYZ010000356.1:0-2821 GCA_965371575.1 uncultured bacterium | reverse complement strand
CTGGATGCGGTGAGGAGCGGTCAACCTCTTGTAGTAACCGATCTTCTTGTAGGGCCACGGTTCGCCGGAGTCGTTGTGGTGTTTGCAGTTGGGGTTGGGGCAGAAGGGAGGAGTGAATGATTTGGTGGTGTTTTTTGAGGTAGCCATGCTCGGCTAACCGCAAGAGGTGGGCCGGACACATTCTCGAAGGCACAACTGAAGATATTTACCCCGACAATAGTTTTTACTTGGACAATGATCATGGTTTGTGATAAGGTATGAGCAGTCTTTTTCATCCGACAGGTTCGGATGATTCGGATCTGGTCACCTAGGAACTCACCTGGGAACATCATTTTTGCTTTCACAGAACCTAGCTTGCTATTGAGCTAGGAACGGAGGGAATCATGAAGAAACTGCTTTTGATCCTCGCCATCATGGCCTTGGCCGCCAGCGCCAACGCCCAGCTCGTCATCACCGGCATCTACGACGGACCCCTCCAAGGGGGAGGCCCCAGGGGTTGTGAGCTCTTTGCCTGCGACGCCATTCCCGATCTTTCCATATACGGCCTCGGCAGCGCCAACGACGGCGGCGGCAGTGACGGTGAAGAATTCATCTTCGACGATGATGCGGTCGCCGGGGGCACCTTCATCTACGTGACCAACGACGCCGTTAGATTCCAGAATTGGTTCGGCTTCGCTGCGGATTACACCACCGGTGTCATGGACATCGACGGTAGCGACGCCGTTGAGCTGTTCCGTTTGGGATCGGTCTTTGACACCTTCGGTGACATCGACACCAACGGTAGCGGCACGGCCTGGGATTACACGGACGGCTGGGCCAAGCGCCTTAGCGGCACGGGTCCTGACGGCTCGGCGTTCGAGATCATCGGCTGGTCTTTCAGCGGGCCCAACGCCCTCGACGGCGAGTCCAGCAATGCCACCGCTTCCACTCCCTTCCCCCTGGGCAACATCCTGTGTGACCCCGCGGTTCCCACCGAAGGCGCCATCTGGGGTGCGGTGAAGTCGCTGTACCGGTAAGGTAGATTCCCGATCCGGACGCAATATCTCCCCGGCCATCAGGCCGGGGAGATTTTTTTCTGCACTCTTCCACTTGGACCAGCCACCTCAATAAAGGCTGTTAGGGTCCAAAATCTCGGATTTTGGGTAAAAAATATCCTTGCATTTGATCAATGACAGAATATGCTCGGTCTTAAGGAAGTTCAAACCAACAGGATAGAATCAACCTGGGTGGACGAACTCCTTTGGAGTCTCGCATGAAGGAGGAATATTATGAAGAAACTGCTCATGATCGTTGTGGGGCTCTGCCTGGCCGCAGGTCTGGCCCAGGCCGGAACGCACACCTACGGCTGGGAGGACGGCGGCACCGTCCTGGGATTCTACGGCACGAATGCCGATGAAACCGATGCCATGTTTGCGACCGCGGTGGGCGCTCCGGACCCGGTTCATGCGGGCTCAGGTTCGCTGAAGCTCGAAGACAATCTGCTCGACGGCACCCCGCAGGCCTTCGTGGCCTACGTGTGGGGACTGGAACTCAACGACACGGTCAGCGCCAGCTTCTGGCGCTATGACGTGACCCCCGGGGCGTCGCCGTCGTGCCGGATCTGGGGCCACTGGAACGATGACCTGCCCGACGACTACTTCGGCTACGAAAGCAGCGCCGGCGGTGAATACGATTACGGTCTTGGCGAGGGCTGGGACCAGACCATGTTCAATTTCGTCAATCTCGCCGGACACACCGGTCTGGTGATCGAGTGCCGTACCTATTCCGCCCCGGGCGACATCGTCTACCTCGACGACATGGAAATCACCATTCCCGAGCACGCTTCCATCATCCTGCCGAACGCGAGCTTCGTCGCTACCGAGGAAACCTCCTTCGGATCGGTGAAGTCGCTATACAGGTGATGAGATAACGGATTTCCTGTTGAGACGAAAAGCCCTCCGGCCAACGGCCGGAGGGCTTTTTCCCGCTGTGGCGGAGTCCCGCGGGCGATACCCGGTCAGATCGGACGGGTGGCCCTGGCCAGCCACTGCTTGTGGGCCTTGTCCAGGCCGCGGGCCAGCTCGCGGTTGACCCGCTTGTGGTAGACGTTCAGCCAGTCGATCTGATCCCGGGTCATCAGCTTCTTGTTGATCAGCCGGCGATCGATCGGGCACAGCGTCACGGAATGGAAAGAGTACCAGGTCTGCCCGTTTTTGCTCAGCTTCCCGTTCTTCACCACGAAGGCCAGGTTCTCCACCCGGATGCCGAAGCGACCGTTTTCGTAGTGCCCCGGCTCGATGGACATCAGGTTGCCCGCCACGAAGGGCGGGCTGACCAGGTTCTTCAGGCTGTGCGGCCCCTCGTGCACGCCCAGGTACTGACCCACGCCATGGCCGGTGCCGTGGGCGTAATCCTCACCGATCATCCACAGCGCCCGCCGGGCGAACATCTCGTGCCGTTGCCCGGTCGTGCCGGCGGGGAAGGGTGTGATCGTGCAGTCGATGGTGCCCATCAGCACGCGGGTGAAACATTCGATCTGGCGGGCGGTCGGCTTGCCCAAAGCCACGGTGCGGGTGATGTCCGTGGTGCCGTCTGGATACTGGCCCCCGCTGTCGATCAGGTAGAGGCCGCGCGGCTTCAGCTTGGCGTTGGTCTGCTCGGTGGCGCTGTAGTGGATGACGGCGCCGTGAGCCGCGTAACCACTGATCGTATCGAAGCTGCAGTCCTTGAATCCCGCGCCCTCGGCCCGGAAAGCGGTCAGCTGGTCCGCGGCCGACAATTCGGTCACCCCACCCCTGGGCACGGCTTTTTCCAGCCACTTGAGGAACTTGACCATGGCCAC
>CBDUYZ010000355.1:0-2830 GCA_965371575.1 uncultured bacterium | reverse complement strand
ACAGCGACGCGGACGTGATCTGCCTGCAGGAGGTGCGGGCCCTGCCCGATCAGGTGGACATTGATCTGCCCGAATACACGATGCTCTGGAACCCCGCGCAGAAAAGGGGATATTCCGGCACCGCCCTGCTGACACGCCGGGTTCCGCGGGCGGTTTTTCCGGGCCTGGGCCTGGCCGAACTCGACACCGAGGGCCGGGTGCTGACCGTCGAATTCGACGATTTTTTCCTGGTCACCGTCTACACGCCCAACGTGCAGCGCGAGCTGACCCGCCTGGACTACCGGGCCAGGCAGTGGGACGTGGAATTTCTGAAATTCGTGCGGCGTCTTGAAAAAACCAAACCGGTGGTTTTCTGCGGCGACCTCAATGTTTCCCACCGGGAAATCGACCTGGCCAACCCGGGATCCAACCGTGGCAACGCGGGCTTTACCGACGAGGAAAGAGCGGGCTTCGACCGAATACTCGCCGCGGGATTCATCGACACCTTCCGGGAATTCGAGGGCGGCGGCGGCCACTACACCTGGTGGAGCAACCGCGCGGGAGTCCGGGAGCGGAACATCGGCTGGCGTATCGATTATTTCCTGATCTCAGAGGTCCTGAGGCCCCGGTTGATCGCCGCCGGGATCCTGACCGACGTCCTGGGGTCCGACCACTGTCCCATCACCCTGGATCTCGCTTGACCCATAGGGATGAACCGGTTTTTCCGGCAAGGGCTGAAGCAGCCGGAAGTCGTCGCCGAACTGTCCCAGAAAGTCCACGCTCAGGAACCTGGCAAAGGTATGCAGGGGCAGGGTGATCACCGTTCCGACATAGGGAATGGCCATAAGTATCAATCCGATGCAGCAGGTCACCATCCCGCCGACCGCAAACAGGATCCATCCCACCAGCATGATTCCGAAATAGAGCAGACCGAACAGGACAAAGCTGCCGGGATGTTCCCGGAACACCGGGAGGAACCGCTGCCAGGCTTCGGCGGTGGATATTCCGTGCCGGTACATGATGGGGACCACGAAACTGGTCAGAAAGAATTCGATGTAAGCCAGCGCGGCGATCAGGATGAAGCCCGCCGTTCCGGCGAGGAGCACCATGGGCAGGGTGGCCGCCAGGGGCGGTTCCAGGGCCAGGATGGGTAAGAACACGAGCAGACTGCCGGCAAGCAGTGAGCCCATCACCACCAGAACGACCAGGGAATAGACCACCTGCCACAGGAACAAGCTGTCTCCCTGGCTGCCGTAGGTGGACCACGGGGCTTTCACTTCGGCCCGCGTGTGAACCAGGTTGTCCAGGAACATGAAATGGCCGCGGCTGCTGATCCACAGTACGACCAACCAGACCACCAGGATTACCATCAGGATCATTCCGGCCAGCGCGAAGGCCCAGGGATAATCGAAAAAGACGCGCGCGTTTTCGAAACTCGCCGAGAACCAATCCTTAACAAAGAACTCGTCCCAGTCGTCGAAGATCTGTAATTTCCCGGAACCGCCCCCGGAATAGCCGCCGGCAAGTTGGGCCAGCCAGGCCGTGAAGCCCAGGACGAACCATCGACCCAGATCGAAAGGGTTGAAGAGTAGGGTTTTCATGCGTTGCCAGGCATGATCCAGGGGTTTGGCATAGGAGATCTGCATAAAACCACCGGTCCGGAGTTTTTCAACAACCTGCTAGAGCCAGGAGTCTCGAAGTTCTGCGAGCATACACCGTGCGGAACCCGAATATTCTGTCAAATTATTGACATCATGTAAATATCATAAGGTCTTGGCTTTCAAAACAGCCTCTGAACGGGTCCACGTTTTGCAAGCTGGTCTAAGGAAGGAGAAAATGCAGCAAACACATTGAGTTAAGCAATAAATGGCGGTTTTTGCAGTGCAAATTGCAACGCGCATCACGTTGATGGTCATCCTGGTTTCGCTTCCCGTTATGCAAATTGCTGCGCCGGGAATTCTGCCTGGAACCGGCATGGCTCTGGCCGCCGAATCATCGCACCAAGTTCTCACCTACACGGTGCAGCAGGGCGACACCCTGCTGAAGATCTGCTCCAGTCACCGCCATCTGACCAACCATTATTCATTGACGGACCTGCTGACGGCGATTCGCCGCGTCAACGGCCTGGAATCCAATTTTCTGCGCATCGGTCAGACCCTGCAGATTCCAGTGGGGCAGGAAGCGGATTTCAGCCGGGTGCCCGACCGGGTGGCTGATGGGGCGGAAGTGCGGGGTATCTACTTGACGGGCCCGGCCTGCGGAGTCTCGTCCGTGCTGACCAGGGTGGATCGTTTCATCGATGCGGGTGGTAACACGGTAGTATTCGACGCCAAGGATATCGACGGGGGGGTGTCCTACTACAGCCGGCATCCGCTGGCTTCCTGGGGCGCCGGCCGTTCGACGCCGGTCATATCCTCCCTGGAGGACATGTTAGGCCGCTTTGAGCAACGCGGGCTTTATGTGGTGGCCCGGATAGCCCTGTTCCTCGATGGCGAACTGGGACGGCGCCGACCGGACCTGGCCCTGCGCGATAGCGTCGGCGCGGTCTGGGCGGAGCGAGGCTGCGTTTGGGTCGATCCAGCCCGGAAGGAAGTGGCACAGTACAATCTGGCTCTGGCGGGGGAATTGGCCCGGGCCGGTGTCGATGAAATCCAGTTCGATTACGTGCGGTTCCCCACCAATGGCTGGGCCGGTGACTGGCAGGGCGACACCCGGTCGACGGCCACCAGGCGCCGGGCTGTCATTGCCGGTGTTCTGGCTTCGGCCAGGGATACACGGGACGTCTACGGAGTGAAACTATCCACAGATCTGTACGGAATCATGGCCTGGGGCCAGATGGTAGATCTGGCCC
>CBDUYZ010000354.1:0-2841 GCA_965371575.1 uncultured bacterium | reverse complement strand
CAGGAAGCTGGGGTTGACCGACCAGAATGACCCGGTGAAGGTCGAGAAGCAGCTCAACGAGAGCGTCCCCCAGATCGACTGGCGGGACTATGGACACCTGCTCATCGACCACGGCCGCAAGACCTGCCGGGCGCGGACACCGAAGTGCGACGAGTGCCCGCTATACAAGTGGTGCGAAGTGCGCGCCTGACCGGATCATTGGTTGATCTGCAACCCGAAGTAATCCAGCACCCAGCGGATGGCCTTCTGGGTTTCGTCGTGATCGAAACGGTAGGGGTCGAATCCCCAGTAGACGTCGGCCTTACCTGAAGGCTTGTCTTCGAACATCTTGTAGGAGAAATAACCATAGGTCCGCCCATTGGTCCGACCGCTCGACTGGGGAATCCCTTCATACTGGGTCAGAGCCAGGGGGCCGCAGCCGTCATCCAACTCCTGGCCCGTGTACTGGCTGTATGGCCAGTCGGGATCGCCGTCATCCCACATGTATTCCCGCATCCAGTCCATCCGGGAAATCCCCGTGAACATCGGTTCCACGCACATGCCGCCGGGGCCCACGGCGCACTCCTGGGGAATCAACGGCGTGGTTCGCGAACTGATGTTGAAGTCGACAAACTCGTCGTTCCGGAACGGGAAGGTGTTGCTGAACAGGTCCAGGCTGCCGGCACCGGCGTCCACCACGTCATGCCAGTCGATCACCTGATCGGTGAAGAAGGTGTCCGCGATGGCCGCGGCGCCGACGGCATGATTGGCCCGGAAATCCGGCGCCAGGGCGAGCCCCTTCAACCCCACGCAGTCGACGCGACGGTCCAAGGCGGCCACGGTGTCCCTGCCATAGATGGTCTTGGTGCTCGGCGAGGTCCAGTCCAGCGCCGCGATGCCGGCGGTGGCGTAGGAGTACATGGTCGGCCCACGGGGAATCAGGGTGCCGTCGGGCAGTTCCTTCTGACCGAACCCCACGATGTAGGTGGAGCCGCCGATCACGTATTCCGTTTCGTTCGTATCGAAGATGATGGGGATCATGTAGTTGGGCAGTGCTTCGAGATAGGATTCCATGCTGCCGTCGCCTACCTGGAAGTAGTTGCCGCCTGCCTGCTGGTAAGGCGCCAGCCACACGTACTTGTCCTGGCCGGCCACCGGGCGGAACTGGGAGAACATCGTCTGGTCCGGGTGGTTGCGGGCATAGCACAGGACGGCCCGGTAATTCACCAGATCCCGGTAGTTGACCTGCTGGGTGTGATCGAGCCAGTCCCGCGACCAGCTGAAATCCGTCACACCGCCCGGCACACCGTCAAGGAACTGCCAGTAGGGGTTGCGGTAGTCCTCGTTGTCCATGGGATAGCCGCTCTGGTCCGGCCAGGCCAGCGAAGAGGAGTCCACCGTCTGATCGATGATCAGCAGGGGCAGCTGAAAACTGACTTCGACGTAGGGCACGACCGACAATTGCCAGACAAGCAGCCTGACCTGCTGGGAATCGTCCTCCACCCTGAGAAAGAAAGTGTGCAATCCGTCCTGGAACGAGCGCTCGGCAGCGAACATGTTGGCCGGCTCCAGCCCCGGCTGTACGGCCCAGCCCGGGTCGTTGGGATCATCGGGATCGATCAGGTCCCAGCCATGACGGTAGGAAACGATTGTTCCCCCGTAAGCGTCCCCATTGGCGACCCAGCTGAAGTTCAACGGCTGCCCCGCGGCGATGTCGTTCATGGAAGAACTCGATGAAGTGACACCCAGGTACGTCTCGTACAGAACGACTTCGGGATAGAAAAAATCCTCCCTCACTTGAAAATGGAATACTTCCTCCTGATAGTTCAGCGCGATGCTGACCGCCCCGTCGGCGTCCATCACCTGCGCGGCCAACAGGTAGTAGACACCATCAATCAGGCCGTTATAGTTGAAAATCGGCGGTGCCTCAGGGGCTGCGGGATAGTCGGCCCACGCAGTCCAGTCCGCATCGTCCCACAACAGCAGGTCGCCCGCGTACAGATCGAATTCCGCTGGGGTCGTGATGTAGATCGGGTCACCCCCGGGAGTCTCGTCGTACTGGGCGGTGATCAACAGCATGCGGAACTTGGCCGGCCGGCCCGTGGGAGAATCCGCATCCAGGCCCACCACCTCGACGGTGAAAGAAGGCGCCACGGTTTTGTAGGTCTGGCTGTCCAGATTCGGCACCACCACCTGTACGGTCGGCACCAGCCCCTCGGACGGATCCAGGGCGCTGGCCGTTCCGATCGACATCAGGCCCACGACCAGAAACAGCAACCCGGCGATATTCAGATTTCTTTGCGATGATTGCATCCCCGTAACCTCTTTCTGGGGTACCGATGCGGCCGCTTGCGGCCCATGAATTTCCAAATCACTTGAGCAGGGTCGCCCTCTTGGTATCGATGGTGTCGCCGGTCTTCAGCCGGAAGAAATAGACCCCCGCGGCCGCCGGGCGACCGCCTGTATCCCGGCCGTCCCAGACGGCCTCGTGGCTGCCGGCGTCCATCGGTTCGCTGACCAACCGCTTCACAAGACGTCCGGCCACATCGAAGACCGCCAGATCCACCGTCCCGGAACGGTTCAGGTCGAACTTGATGGTCGTCCGCGGATTGAAGGGATTCGGGTAGTTCGGATGCAGCCGGCTCACCGCCGGCAGACCGCCTGAGTCTTCCTCGACGTCGGACAAGTAGCTGCAGTTGACGTCGAAGGCGCCGATCAGGCCGCAGCCGGGATTGGCCGCCTCAGAACAGGGCGATGAATCATTCAGGGTGTAGGGGTTGTCGCTGTCGTTGCCGCTGCAGAACTGGGGAGCTGCGGAGATGTTGCCGCCGGTCGACTCGTACGCCGCCAGAGCGCCCACCC